>JAOZNY010000364.1 GCA_029933565.1 Bacteroidales bacterium | reverse complement strand
GTGGGGTTTATTTTGTAAAAGTGGAAACTGAGAAAGGGATTTTGAGTAAAAAGTTCTTAAAACAATAAATAGTTGAAAGAACTCGTTAATTGTTAGACTAATAACAAAAACCTAAACACAATGAAAAAGACAATTTTAATCGCAACATTTATTTTTGCAGTACTTATTGGAACTGCACAGGAAAGAACAGCACTTGAGCAGTTATCAAAAAACAGTTTGGAGTATGCAAACCAAGCAATAGTTCTTGGCGACACCATTATGGTAGTCGATTCTGCCCTCACATATTTTCAGGGCAACTATTCATATCCTACTTATAAATCCATAAACAGAAAATTCTATCCTGATGGCAGCACAATGCTGAGGTGGAGATACCAATGGAACAATGCAGAAAGTATTCTATTTCTAATAAGTAGCGATTCTTTGGTTTACATGGATAACGGCGATATTAAGGAAAGGTATCATAAAGATTATAACAGTTCAACTGAATCATGGAATGAAGCATCACAGTATATTTACAATGAAAATGGATTTCCGCTAATTGAAGAGTACAAAAACTGGAATTATCACAACAGTTACTACATTAATGGAAATCAAAATATTTATGAATACGATGAGTTTGGATTGCTTGCAAAAAAGTACACAAATACTTTGGATACTGCTACCGGCTATTGGCAAAATTCTTCACTCTGGCAATATTCGCGTGACCAAAATGGCAATAACACCCTAAGGGAAACGTTTGAATGGAATACACAAAATCAGGCTTGGGATAAAAAACTTAAAGTAATTCAGGAATTTGATGTAAACAATAATTGTGTTTTGTCGGAAAATTACCAATGGGACAACGAAAACCAAGTTTGGTTTTTTTACTATAAATCTGAATTTATCTATAATGAAAATCAACTCTTCGACACCATTACTCAAATTGCATGGTCAGAATCCTATGAATTATGGTATCCCGATTACCGTCAAATATACAGTTGGAATGAAGATGGAAGCAAAAGTCAAATGATTTTTCAAAATTATGATATGCCTTACGAACTGTGGCTTAACGATTATAAACTAAACTGGGAATATGAAAATGGCCATGAGGTATTTTACACCAAAAAACAATGGGTAAACCAGAATATTGGATGGAAAAACGACGAAGAAAGATATTCACATTATAATGTAGATGGCGTAAAGGACACCACAATTTCAAAACGTTGGAGCACATACGTAAACGACTGGTCATCAATAGACCGGTCCACAATTGCATTTAATGAAAATGGAACATGGGACTATTATCTTTTTGAAATCTCTCTCGATGGTGGACTCTGGGAAGATTATTATAAAAGTTTTTATTACTATTCGCCTTTTGTTGGACCCGATGCCATTCCTGAGCAATACACTTTAAATTTCAAGGTATATCCAAACCCCAGCAAAGGAAAATTTCATTTGCAGTTAACCGACGAAAATATGCATGGTGCGATGGCTTTTATCTCTGACATTAATGGTCGTAGGATATCAACTCACCTAATCAATTCAACTTTTTCAACAATCGATCTTAGTGAATTGAAAAGCGGTATTTATTTTCTTAGTGTTTCTGATGGAAAGATAACTGGTGTTAAGCGTATTATTATAAACTAAAGAATGCACTGTCCCTGAGGATTTGACAAAGTTTCACTTATTTTTTATAATTCTTCTCATAAATACCAATCCACTCTTGGGTGCTCATTTTTTGCATTAACTCACCAATTAGGCCGTAAGGAATATGCTCAGGCTTTTTAAACCTTATACAACTTTTTCCCATATCAAGTTTGTATTTTGAATGTTTTGGGAATTCGTTTTTAAACCATTCCAAAAGTTCAGGTTTAGAGTACATTCCCATATGATAAACAGCAATATGATTTTTTTGGTTTGCAATATTTACAAATGGCAATGGAAGTTCTGGCGTACAAACATAACCTTCCGGATAAACAGAATGAGGAACAACGTAACCAATCATTCCATAACTAATTGTCTCCTCATAGCCTTTAGGAATGTTTTTTAGTATTGTTTCCCTTAATTTAATAATTGCCTTGCTCCTATCTTCCGGTAACTGTAAAATATATTCTTCTACTGTTTTTATCATTCTGGGTTAATATTATTCTCAAATTAGTAATTATGTTGTTAAAAGTTAAAGAAAATAAGTTAAAGAAAATTGTAAAAATGATTAAATTATTAATGACACACCCCTTATTCCCCTCTCAAG
>JAOZNY010000363.1 GCA_029933565.1 Bacteroidales bacterium | reverse complement strand
AAGAACTCTACTATTGTATGACAGTTTTAATGCTGTTTACCCTTACTCCATTATCAACTTTTATTAAATAAACTCCACTTTTAAAACTGCTTACATCAATTTCAATTTTATGTTTATCGGCTACATTTCTTTCCCACAGCAGTTTTCCGCTTAAATCGAAAATACTTATTTTTTTTATTGGTAATTTTGATTTTACATTAAGTTTTGTGGTGGCAGGGTTGGGGTAAACCAAAAGAGGAGAGTCGGTATTGGAAATCTCATTTATGCGGGTTACCAAAATTGTTACAAAATCATCGTCGGTACCGGTGACGTAGGCTGGGAGAGATAGGATGGTGTCCATGGGTGAAACATTGTATTTTACATAAACATCCTTTACCTGATAGGAATAGGAGTTGTAAATATTTACACTGGGGTATTTATCGAAGAAAGACCGGTCACCGTAAAGGCCATCTTCCGGAAGAAATTCTAATAATTGATAATCTTCAGCACCCTCCTCTTTTCTGTAAATATTAAAACCACGAAAGGCAATGGGTGTGGCATAAGTTAATATGATATCCCAATTTACATTAAAATCAGGTCCAAAATTGGAGAGGGTATCCCAGGTATCTGCTTCACCAATCTTAACCAGATCGCCAAGTCCTGCAAATGCAGGACCATCATCGTGACTTGCCGGATAAGTACCTGGTACTGTTCCATAAATTGTAAACCCCACGTATGTGGGTGAAGTATCGGTTAGTACTATTGTTGGATGGAGGTAATGTGTGTTCCAACTATCGGCTACTGCTTCATCCGTAATATTATTTGAATACTGTAAAATCTCACCATTTTGTCCTCTCCAAATTTTAATTGCTAAACTATCAAAAACATCATCACTAAGGTGATATCTAATGCCGTATAAATCTAAATCTTCCCAACCCTCAAGGTCAAACCATCTTGCCGCATAGGTTAGGTCTCCTTCTGTAGAAAGCCCAATAGCACCAAAGTGAAAATGATCGCACCAACTAACAGGTGGTATGAAACCTAATGGCTGTTCGTCATACCAATCAATCCTAATCCCGAATTCATCTTCTTCCCAATAGTAGTTTCCTCTTAGGTTTGAAGGATATGGTTTATTTTCGTAAACAAAAAGATTATCAATCGCCCAATAAATTAATTCAGCAGAATTTTTTCCACTTGCTCGAAATCGGATTTTAAAATGCTCATTTGAGAGGTAGGAAGAAATATTATACATTTTAATTTCCCATGAGGAACTAAATGAATTGATTTCTCCGGCAGTGTGCCATTCAATTGAATCGAATACTTCCAAGTATAAAGTTTCATTGGAAGTAGCGTTTCTAGATACGCCTTGATATTCAAATTTTATGAAAATGTCAATAGAGCCATTTGTTTCTTTCAACGAAATCCAGTCGCTGGTAAGCGAGCGGTTATACGGCCCTGTAATAAATGGTTGGCCGTTAAACCTAACGCAAGGTATAGGTTGACCTGTAAATGTGTTGATTGCCCAGTTATCGCAATCAGTAGTCCAGTTGTTTATTTCCAGAGAACCTTCAGTAAAATGTTCCACAAAAGGCATTTGAAGTGTGTCGGTGGTTTGGGCATTTGATTGTAAACTAAAGATGAACAATAAAAAAATGATAAACAAATTAAGGTAGGTGGTTTGTGTTTTCATTGTGCTTTGGTTTTATTAAGCGTAAAATTAAGAAAAAATGAGTATGAGTAGTAGTATCTTTTGAAATGAAAAGTGTTAAAACAGTACGGTCGTCATTGCGAGCGCAGCGCGGCAATCTTCCTGGTACAATAAAAATGAGATTGCTTCACGCCAATTCAATTAATAAAAATATAGTGCTTTTTGGTTGGCGTTCGCAATGACGGTTTTGGTTTTTATGAGATTTCTCCACTCTTTAAACTCCATTCTGACTGAGAGACCTTCAATCCGCCAACCTAAGGAATATACGTCATTGCGAACCACCATCACAATCGCAATTACCTGAAACAAACACTTATTGTGGTGAAGCAATCTCACAGGTAATTGCTTGCTTGAGCTGCGGAGATTGCCGCGCTGCGCTAGCAATGATGGGTTTTGCCAGAGATTCACTTCTCGTCCTCATTTCCGAACGAGGATGTCTTAATTACACTCATTTCCCCCCTTTATTTCAAATACCCTTTTAATCAAAATAAAGACTATTTTTGCGCCGCCTTTCCCCAAAGGGAATTGCAATAAATTAAATTACA
>JAOZNY010000124.1 GCA_029933565.1 Bacteroidales bacterium | reverse complement strand
TGCCTGTGAAAAGTGCTGATATTGGGATAGTCGATAAAATATTTACCAGAGTAGGGGCGTCTGATAATATTTCTTCGGGCGAATCAACTTTTATGGTTGAGATGAATGAAACGGCCAGTATCTTAAATAATATTTCCAATAGAAGTTTGATTTTGCTTGATGAAATTGGAAGGGGCACAAGCACTTACGACGGTATTTCAATTGCCTGGTCGATTACTGAATTTTTACATGATCACGGAGCCTACAGACCAAAGGTTTTGTTTGCAACCCATTACCATGAGTTAAATACTATGGCATCGGCCAAGGAAAGGATTAAAAACTTTCATATTTCAATTAAAGAGATTGGCAACCGAATTATCTTTTTGCGCAAACTAAAAAGTGGGGGTAGCGAACATAGTTTTGGAATTCATGTAGCAGAAATGGCAGGTATGCCAAAGCAGGTTTTGCAGAAGGCAAAGCAAATGTTAAAAATTTTGGAAGAGAGTCGTTCTAATAGTGAATTGAATAAAACTGTAAAGAATATCTCTAAGGCTGAAGATTTCCAGTTGAGTTTTATTCAACTCGACGATCCGTTGTTGCATCAAATTAAGGACGATATTTTAAAAATAAATATCGATACTTTAACACCCGTTGAAGCTTTGCTGAAGTTAAATGAGATTAAGAAATTATTATCTGGAAAATAGTAGTCTAAAAAAGTTTTAAAAGATTTGTTTGTAATTAGAAAAAAGTTTTACATTTGCACCCTCAAAAATACGACGAAAGTTAATTTTTTGATGCGGGAATAGCTCAGTTGGTAGAGCACGACCTTGCCAAGGTCGGGGTCGCGAGTTCGAGTCTCGTTTCCCGCTCACACAACCCGAAATCCTGGAAAATGGGTGTCGGGTTTTTTTCTTGAAGGTCTATTGCTCGAGTGGTGGAATTGGTAGACACGTTGGACTTAAAATCCAATGGGCATTGCGCCCGTGCGGGTTCAAGTCCCGCCTCGAGTACAGAAAGCCGGCTTTTTATAGGTCGGCTTTTTTGTTTGGGTACAACAGTAAAAGTTGGTTTTAAAAAATAGCGGGTTCATTCCGATAATTATCAGAACTCGCCTCTAGTACGGATAAGGCTTAACACTCAGTATGTTAGCCTTTTTTTTGTCTAATAGGGGGTGAGAACTCGAAATAACATCTGATTGTTATGCAAAATGTTTGCAAACAAAAAAACCACTTACAAATTTTACTCTGTAAGTGGCTGATTATTAGGTGGAGAATATCGGAATCGAACCGATGACCTCTTGACTGCCAGTCAAACGCTCTAGCCAACTGAGCTAATCCCCCTTTGCACCGAAGCCTTGGCGAAGGTGTACTTTCTCTCGAAATCTTAGCGTAGGTGGCCTTTTTACAAACTACCCACAATTCCAACTTCGAGGCGGCAAATTTATAAAAATTTGTTTTGTACAAAACAAATTGAGGATTTTTATTTCCACTCCAACTTCATCTCCTCCCCTCCGCGAAAAAGCCCATCTCCCCCCCTTAAACAAAAGATTATTCTCCCCTTTGGGGAGATGCCCGCAGGGCAGAGGGGTAATATTTTACCTTTGCACGATGAAACGTCTATTTGTCGCCATAAAACTTAAACCCGATGAAAATTTTCTTCGGATCTATTACTTCCTAAAACAGAATCTTAAACATGACTTGATCAGATGGGTGGAAGCTGATAAATTACACCTTACACTTAAGTTTCTTGGTGAAACTCCTAATGAAAAGATTCCTCAGATAAAACAATTGCTAAGTGACTTTGTTAAGGACAAAAAAAGATTTGAAATTGCATTTAACAAAGTTGGCATTTTTGGCTCTTCGTACAATCCCAGAGTAATTTGGTTTGGAATAAAAAATAATAAACAAATTAAAGAAATGGGCGAAAATATTCTACTGCATTTTCATGAAAATGGATTTCGCAGCGACAGGCAAAACTTTGTACCCCACCTCACTGTTGGCAGAATTAAAAAAATTGAAAACAAGAAATATTTCCAATCGGTAATTGACAGGGTAAAAGAAGAAGAGATTCAGAAATTCGACATTGAAGAGATTATTCTTTATCAAAGCATTTTGAAACCTACCGGGCCGGTTTATATTACACTTGGAAGATATAGGTTAAGTTAGAAGTTTAGGTTGAGATTAAGGTTGAGAACGACGACTACTTGATAACCTGACAACAGATTTATAAATACTCCTCAAGTTCCATCCACCTGAGTGTTTTATCATCAAGGCTTTCAATAAGTGTACCTATTCTTGCGGAAGCCTTTTCAAGTTTTTCGTAATCCTGAGTTCCTGAATTCAGAAATTCTTCAAGTTCTGACTTTTCCTTTTCCAGTTCTTCAATTTCTTTCTCAAGTTGCTTGTGTTCCTGAGTTTCGTTGTAAGTAAGTTTTGTTTTTGGCTTGTCTTTGATTGGCTTTTTAGTTTCTTTTTGCTCTTGCTTTTTAAGAGAGCTCTGCAATGTCCTCTGTTTTTTTAATTCTGCTTCCTGTGCTAAACGATACTCAGTATAATTTCCGTAAAAGTCTTTAATTTTGCCTTCGCCTTTAAACAAAAAGATGTGGTCGACCAGTCGATCCATTAAATATCTATCGTGTGAAACTAATAAAACACATCCCTGAAAGCTGGAAAGAAATTCCTCAAGAATATTTAATGTGTCAATATCAAGATCGTTGGTTGGCTCGTCAAGAATTAAAAAATTTGGATTTTTAATTAAGATAGTAAGCAAATAAAGTCGTCGTAATTCTCCACCACTTAAAGTAGAAACATAATTTTTTTGAACTTTTGGCTCAAACAAAAAATAATTCAGAAACTGAGAAACAGTTATGGTTTTGTTTTTACCAACTTTAACAATTTCAGCAATATCGGTTAAAATATCAATTACCTTTTTGTTTGGGTCAAATTTCAATCCTTCCTGCGAATAATATCCATAAGTAATTGTTTCTCCGGTAGTAATATTTCCCGAATCAGATTGTAAACTACCCGTAATAATATTTAGCAAAGTGGTTTTACCAACTCCATTGGGACCAATAATACCAATCTTCTCGCCTCTCTTAAAAAGATAATTGAAATCAGAAATTAGTACATTGCTGCCAAACGACTTACTTACATTCTCCAGTTCAAGTATTTTGCCCCCTACCCTTTTCGCTTGAATTTGAATTTTAAGACTTTTATCGTGCACACCTGATTGGGAATGTTCTTCGGCCTTATAAAATGAATCAATTCTTGCCTTCGACTTAGTTGTTCTTGCCTTGGGCATCCGCCGCATCCAATCAAGTTCGTTCCTCACATAATTTTTAGAATTGTCGATAGCCATTTGTTCTGCCGATTCGCGTTCAGCTTTTTTCTCCAGAAAATAACTGTAATTTCCTTTGTAAAGATGAATATTACCCTTGCTCATCTCAAGAATATTATTGCATACTTTGTCAAGAAAATAACGATCGTGAGTAACCATTAGCAAGGTAGTTGATGAGGTAGAAAGGTAATTCTCCAACCATTCAATCATCTTTATGTCGAGATGGTTAGTTGGCTCATCAAGAAAAAGCAAATCGGGTTTGTCGAGCAAAGTAAACACAAGTGCAAGCCTTTTCTTTTGCCCACCTGAGAGTGTTTTTATCTTTTTGTTAATTTCATTAATGGCAAATCTGCCCAACATCTGCTTCACCCTCTCCTCATAATTCCAGGCATCGTAAAAATCCATTTGTGCCGAGGCCTTATCCACAGCATTTTGAGTTTGTTTGTTATAAATTGCCGTCTGAGCCTCAATAGCATTTTCATATTCTCTAATAATTTCAAGAGTTTTAGAATGTGTGCTTTGTAAAAGTTCAGCAATTGTACTTTCTCCATCAAATTCAGGTTGTTGAGCCAGATAAGCAGAAGTCAACCCATTTCTAATTACAAAAGCACCACCATCGGCACTATCATTTCCGGTTAATATTTTTAGCAGGCTACTTTTGCCAGTTCCGTTTTTTGCTATAAGGGCAACCTTATCGCCTTTGCTAAGCCCGAAACTAATATTGTCGAACAAAACAAGTTCGCCGTAATTTTTTGATAGATTTTCTACAGAAAGATAATTCACAAATTATTTTGCTTTAAGATTAAATATTGATAATGAAATGCAAAACTAAACCTTTAATTTTCTCTATAAAACCCTTATTGGGAAAGAAATTTTTGCCTGCATACATTCCGACCTGCTAACTGCTTAATCAATCAACAATTTACTGTTAACGGCTTAATCACTTTTTGTAAAAAAACAGACCCAATAATTATAATTATTCTGTTTTTTGTTTCATATTTACATTGTCGTTTTATAACAGCAAAACGCAGTTTAACTAATTAAATATTTAATAAACCAATAATTTAAATTAAACATGAAAAGTTTAAAATTCTTATTCGTATTGCTAATTTCGCTTAGCATACTAAGTACAGGTTGCAAAAAAGATGACGACCCAACAGACCCGGTAAATAACTATAAGGGCAGTTTTAACGTCAGCATTAATGGTGAAAGTTACAGCACATTAAAAAGCGATATTGTTGAGATGGAAGAGGGAGTAACCTTTTTTGCCGATGACAAAAAAGGAGGACAATTTCAGATTGCAATCCCTAATACTCCTGCAGTAGGAGAGACAGTAACAATTACATTTAACGCAGGTGAAGATGCCACAACCGTTATGGTAGCAAATGGTCCAATTGAAGGCTATACAACTTTAATTGCCGGTGCTGGTACTGTTTACCGTCAATCTAACAATAAGTATGAGTTAGAAAATATTATTTTGTTTGGCGGAACAAATTTTGCCGATGAGTTTCCAATGAGCGGAACTATTACTGTTGGTACTAACGGTACAAAATAGTAAGAGAAGTCAAGAAGCAAGAGTTAGGGTACAAGAATCAACTTGACCATTATTTTCTTGGAGCAATGGAAATTCAGAACTAGGTTTATTTCATTTACAAGAATTCCATTAAACAAAAAACCCTCAATCAGAAATCTGATTGAGGGTTTTATTATTTTGATAAAATAGTTTCTTTATCTCTGAAGAGCAAGACGTTTAAAAGAAGTAACAGTAAGTCCTTTTTCCACTGAATCAAGATACTGACTAACATTTTGCTTTGTATTCTTAATAAAAGCCTGATTTACAAGAGTATTCTCTTTGTAGAATTTATTCAACTTACCCATTGCAATCTTCTCAAGCATGGCTTCAGGTTTACCTTCCTGACGAGCCTGGTCTTTTCCAACTTCAATCTCACGGTCAATCATTTCCTGACTGATATCTCCTTTGTCTAAAGCAATAGGTGACATAGCTGCAATTTGCATTACTATATCTTTACCAGCTTCGGCAAGATTGTCGCCAGCCATATTAAATCCGGCAGTAGAAGCAATACGGTTACCAGGGTGAATGTAAGCATAAACGCTATCCGCTTCAACAACTTCGTAATGTCCTAATTGAATTTTCTCACCAATTACTCCTGTTTGGTCTAAAACAGTTTCTTCAACAGTACGACCATTCAAAGAAAGGGCTTTTAAAGCATCTGCATCAGCAGCACGATTTTCAACTGCAACGTCCAAAACTGACTGAACGTAAGCGATAAAGTCGGCATTAATTGCAACAAAATCAGTTTCACAGTTAATCATAATTGAAGCAGCAAATTTCTTGTCATCACTAACTTTTGCTAAAACAACACCTTCACCAGCTTCGCGGTCAGCACGTTTTGCTGCTACTTTCTGGCCTTTTTTTCTAAGTACATCAATTGCATTTTCCAAATCACCTTCGCATTCAACAAGGGCATTTTTGCAATCCATCATTCCTGCACCGGTAATCTTTCTAAGTTCGTTTACCTGTTGGGCTGTAATCTTCATATAATTTATTTTTTACTTTCGAATTAAAAATTATTTCTTTTTTGTAACAGGTCTCCTGGCTCTTTTTGGCTTTGAGGCATCCTTATCACCATCTGTTTTAGCAGTAGGCTTGATAGGTTTTTCAGCATCAATATCAGCCTGATCTTCGGCAGCCTTAAGTGCTTCTGACTTAGCTTTCAAATCATCTTTTTTAGCCTGTGCTTCTTTAATTTCTGCATCCTTCTTGTCCTTACTTAATTTTCTTTCATTAAGTCCTTCAGCAACTGCCTGAACAATAGTACCAACTATTAAAGAAATAGATTTTGAAGCATCGTCGTTTGATGGGATAGGGAAATCAACCAATGTTGGATCTGAGTTCGTATCAACCATTCCAAAAACAGGAATATTAAGTTTTCTAGCTTCAGCAAGAGCAATATGCTCTTTGTTAATATCAACAATAAATAGTGCCGATGGAATACGGTTCATATCAGAAATACTACCTAATGTTTTTTCAAGTTTTGCACGCTCACGGGTAATTTGTAGGCGCTCACGCTTTGAAAGATTATTATATGCAGGGCTAACCATTAATTTGTCAATACCTGTCATTTTACGGATTGCTTTGCGAACAGTAGCAAAGTTGGTAAGCATACCACCTGTCCAGCGCTCAGTAATATATGGCATATTAATCTGTGCTACTAAATCGGTAACAATATCTTTAGCCTGCTTTTTAGTGGCTACAAATAGTATTTTACGTCCTGATTTGGCAATTTGCTTAAGGGCATTTTGCGCTTCTTCAAGTTTAGCCTGTGTTTTATACAGGTCTATAATGTGAATACCATTACGCTCCATAAAAATATAAGGAGCCATGCTTGGGTTCCATTTGCGACGAAGGTGTCCAAAATGTACACCAGCATCCAGCAAATCCTCAAAACTTACTTTAGTCATTTTTTTAATTTTTTGTTTACATTCTCTTTATCAACCACCAAATAGTTCTTTAAGAAGTTTTGGCAGTTTGGATACTAAACTCGTTCCGGTAATTGTGAAAAAAATATTAACGTTTACTGAACTGGAATTTCTTACGCGCTTTTGGCTGACCCGGCTTCTTACGTTCCACCATACGTGGATCGCGACGCATTAGTCCATTTTCTTTAAGAATAGGACGATATTCGGGGTCAATCTTTACAAGCGCACGAGAAATAGCAAGACGAAGAGCTTCGGCTTGTCCGGTAACTCCACCGCCATCAAGATTTACCTTTATGTCGTATTTTCCCATATTGTCAGTTAGCATTAATGGCTGCTCAACAACATAGTGTAATGTGGCTGTTGGAAAAAATTCTTTGTAATCACGTTTGTTGATTGTGATCTTTCCTTCGCCTTCACTAAGGTATATCCTTGCAATTGCGGTCTTTCTTCTACCGAGTGTATTAACAACTTCCATTGCTTAATTATCTGATTGATTTTAAATTTATTTTCTTAGGTTTCTGAGCCTCTTGCTTGTGCTCGCTACCAACATATACAAAAAGGTTGCGGAACAAATCGGCACCAAGTTTGTTTTTTGGTAACATTCCCTTTATGGCTTTTTCAACCATTGCAAATGGTTTCTTTTCCATTAGTTCACGGGCAGTCAAACTTCTTTGTCCACCAGGGTATCCACTGTGACGTATATAATTCTTGGCTTCCCATTTATCACCTGTTAATCTAATCTTCTCTGCATTGATAATTATTACATTATCTCCACAGTCAACGTGAGGTGTGTATTCAGGTTTGTGTTTGCCACGCAATAAATTTGCTGTAACTGATGCTAGCCTTCCCAATACTTCATTCTCGGCATCAATTAAAAGCCACTCTTTGTTAACAGTGTTTTTATTGGCACTAACTGTCTTATAACTTAATGTATTCATTCTATCTTTATATTTCTTACGCCGTTGTTTAAATAGCCCTAAAAATCGGGCTGCAAAAATAGAAACATTATTTGGTTTAACCAAATGTTGTAAACAATATTTTGTTGATATTTAACAACCGCTCTTAACTGCCGATGTTTTAAAGCATTAGAGCAACAAAAACATCTTATTGAAATAAATAATACTATGACTTCACTATTGTAGTTCTTCTTTTAATGCCTTTAGTAAAACATTTTTTGTTTTCACACCAGTAAACTGTTTAATGGGTTTCCCATCTTTAAATATTATTATTGTGGGAATACTCCTTATTTTAAGTTCACTGGCAGTTCTCTTATTCTTGTCAACATCAAGTTTACAAATATTCGCCCTATCTCCAATCTCCTTAGCAAGTTCGCTTACAATGGGACCTTGAATTTTACATGGTGTGCACCACGGAGCCCAAAAGTCGACCAAACTGAGACCCTTACCAGTTACTGCTTTAAAATTAGCATCAGTAAGTATTTTTAATTTATCGCTATCGGGACCTTCAGTCATTCCCTTAAGCATTTTAGCCCTTTTGTAAAAAGCGAATAAAAAAACCACTATTAATATCCCCATAGGGATCCAGAAATAAAAATTTATTGAAAGTGTTGTCATTGTTATCGTTGTTATCTGGTTATTCGTTATTAGTTATTGGTTATTCGTTATTTGTTAATGATTTTTAATGGTTGTTTCAATTATCCAATCACCAAATTATCCAATCTTCCAACACTCCACTACTCCAACACTCCATTACTCCAAAACTCCATTACTCCAAAACTCCATTCCTACACTACTCCAACTCCCCCTCAATCAATCCTTCCAAATATTCCTTACTCTCAATGCCCGGCATACGGGCAATTTCTCTACCATTATTCATTAGTATCAAAAAAGGAATATTCCTTACACCAAATTTATCAGCCAGCACACGATTATCGCCAACATGAATTTTTCCTACCTTAA
>JAOZNY010000362.1 GCA_029933565.1 Bacteroidales bacterium | reverse complement strand
TCATCTTGTGGCAAAGGCTCAAAAATCAGTTTCGATTTACTTCCCGTAAGATCAATTACTTTTTGAGCCAATTCAAGAATTGTAAATTCATTTGGATTTCCAATATTTACAGGACCAATAAATTCCTCAGCAGTCCCCATCATTTTCACCATTCCGTTCAGTAAATCGTCAACGTACTGGAAACTTCTTGTTTGCGTACCATCACCAAAAATTGTAATATCCTTCCCATTGAGAGCCTGCATAATAAAATTAGAAACAACTCTACCATCATTTGGGTGCATCCTTGGGCCGTAAGTATTAAATATTCTTACAATTTTTATCCTAACATCGTTTTGCTTGTGATAATTCACAAATAGAGTTTCGGCAACCCTTTTGCCTTCATCGTAGCAGGATCGAATTCCTATGGGATTTACATGCCCCCAATAATCTTCGGTTTGCGGATGGATTTTTGGGTCGCCATAAACCTCGCTAGTGGATGCTTGCAATACTTTTGCCTTTATTCGCTTAGCCAGACCAAGCATATTAATGGCACCCATTACCGAAGTTTTTACAGTTTTAATGCCGTTATACTGGTAGTGAACGGGAGATGCCGGACAAGCAAGATTATAAATCTCGTCAACCTCGATAAAAAATGGCATGGTAACATCGTGCCTGATTACCTCAAAATAGGGATTATCCATTAAATGAACAATATTCCTTTTCTGCCCGGTAAAATAATTATCAAGAGAAATAACCTCATTGCCTTCCTTTAGTAGTTTTTCGCAAAGATGCGATCCTACAAAGCCTGCACCACCTGTAACCAAAATCCGTTTCATACCAATAGTTTTAATTTTAGATTTATTTCATCTTTGTTCCAATTCCAAAATAGTCCCAGCCATTTTGTGCCATTTCTTCCACATCGTAAATATTTCTGCCGTCAAAAACAACTTTGTTAACCATAAGTTTCGACATAATATTAAAGTTAGGGAATTTAAACTCAGGCCATTCGGTAACAAGGAATAAGCCATCAGCATCAATCAGTGCTTCATATTGATCACTAACGTATTCTATTTTATCTCCAAGTATTCTTTCAGCCTCTTCCATTGCAACCGGGTCGTAGGCTTTTACTTTGGCACCCTGTTCAAGTAACTTTTTAATTATTACCAAAGATGGTGCTTCGCGCATGTCATCAGTTTGAGGCTTGAACGAAAGTCCCCAGAGAGCAAAAGTTTTACCTTTTAAGTCCTGATCAAAATACTTCATTGCCTTGGCAACAAGAACTGATTTCTGACGCTCGTTTACATTTTCCACTGCTTTTAAAACATCGAGGCTATAGCCATAACCATCAGAGGTTCTAATTAATGCTTGTACATCTTTAGGGAAACACGATCCACCGTAACCAGTTCCAGGATAAATAAAGTATTGTCCAATCCTGCGATCAGAGCCAATTCCTTTGCGAACCATATTTACGTCGGCACCAACAATTTCACAAAGATTTGCGATGTCATTCATGAAACTAATTTTTGTTGCCAGCATTGAGTTAGCCGTATATTTTGTCATTTCTGAAGAAACAATATCCATAAAAATAACCGGATGCCCATTCATGGTAAATGGTTTGTAGAGCCTTTCCATCAATGTTTTGGCTTCTTCGGAATCAATACCAACTACTATTCTGTCGGGCTTCAGGAAATCATCAACGGCTGCGCCTTCTTTTAAGAATTCAGGATTGGAAGCAACATCAAAGTTAAGTTTAGAACCTCTTTTTTCGAGAGCATCTTTCATAGCACCCCTAACTTTCTCTGCTGTGCCTACCGGAACTGTACTCTTGGTAACCATAAGAATGTAGTCGCTCATGTGTTCGCCAACTTCTTTAGCAACTTGTAAAACATATTGGAGATCGGCACTACCATCTTCGTCAGGTGGTGTTCCTACCGCTCCGAAAACAACATTTACACCCTCAAGACTCTCTGACAATTTAGTACTAAAATGTAGTCTTCCTTTTTCAACATTCCGTTCAACCATTTTCTCAAGGCCAGGCTCATAAATTGGGATAATACCTTTTTTTAGGTTCTCGATTTTCTTTTTATCAATATCAACACAAGTAACATCGATACCTACTTCTGAAAAACAAGCTCCGGTTACCAAACCAACATATCCTGTTCCTACTATCGTAATCTTCATTTTTAAGTTTTTAAGTGTATTTTAAAAGAAAGCAAAAGTAAGTAAAAATAGTACTTACCAACATTACTGTGAAA
>JAOZNY010000123.1:5381-8757 GCA_029933565.1 Bacteroidales bacterium | reverse complement strand
TTGAAATGCTCGCGCATAAAGTTTAATCTGTTTCATCATGGATACCAATCCGTTTGCCCTTGTTGGCGAAAGGTGTTCCTTTAACCCTATCTGCTCCAGAAAACCAAAGTCTGTTGATGCAATGTTCTTTGGTTCTTCGCCATCAACCACCCTCAGCAAAACAGCAGCAATTCCTTTGGTAATTACCGCATCGCTATCAGCAGAAAAATATATTTTTCCTTCTTTCATTTCGGCATACAGCCAAACCCTGCTTTGGCAACCACTGATCAAATGTTGCGGATCTTTATACTTTTCCTCAATTAAAGGTATTTCCTTACCCATCTCAATAATATATGAGTATTTGTCCATCCATTCATCGAACATTTCAAACTCTTCTATAAGGGTCTTTTCTTTTTCTGTAATCGTCATTTTAAAATAATTTACTTCAGCATTTTCAAGGTTTTCTTCAACCCTTCAATAAAAATATCAACTTCTTCTTTGGTATTATAAACAGCAAACGAAGCTCTTACAGTTCCCGGAATATTGTATTGCTCAATAAGTGGTTGCGCACAATGATTTCCTGTACGAACGGCAATACCCATTTGATCCAACAAAGTTCCAATATCGTAAGGATGAACTCCATGAACAACAAAAGAAAGAACAGCAGTTTTGTTTTTTGCAGTCCCAATTATTCGCATGCCTTCAATTTCCTTTAATTTTATAGTGGCATATTCAAGTAGTTCGTCTTCATATTCCTGAATATTCTCAATGCCCAATTCATTAATATATTTTAGGGCTGCCTCCATTGCCAAAACCCCTTCAACATTGGGTGTGCCGGCTTCATATTTATAAGGAAGTGTGTTAAAAGTAGTTTCCTCAAAACTAACACTTTCAATCATTTCGCCACCAAACTGGTATGGCTTAAGTTGTTTCATCCAGGCTTCTTTGCCAAACAAAACACCTATTCCCATGGGGCCATAAGCCTTGTGCGCCGAAAAACAATAAAACTCACAATTCAAATCCTGAACATCAACTTTTGTGTGTGCTATGGCCTGTGCGCCATCAACAAGAACCGGAATACCAAATTCATGGGCTTTTGCAGTCAATTCCTTAACGGGATTTATGGTACCTAGTACATTTGAAATATGTGTTATCGCAACAAGTTTTACATTGGGATTAAGCATTTCCACGAAAAGATCCATGTCTAATTCCCCATTGTTATCAGCAGGAACCACTTTCAAACGGGCCTCTTTTTCCTTACATAATTGCTGCCAGGGAACAAGGTTTGAATGATGCTCCATTGAAGTGATAATTATTTCGTCGCCTTTTTGAATCCAATCGTTTAAAACATTTGACATTAAATTAATGGACTCGGTAGTTCCCTTGGTGAAAATTATTTCCTTTTCGCTTTTTGCGTTAATAAATCCGGCAATGTGTTTTCTGGCTTCCTCAAAAGCTGTGGTTGCTTCCTGACTTAAAGTATGTACGCCCCTATGAACATTACTGTTAATATTTGAGTAGTAATTTATAATACTGTCAATTACCTGTTTTGGCTTTTGGGTTGTTGCTCCATTGTCGAAATAAATCAAGTCTTTTCCATTCACCTTACGGGAAAGTATTGGAACGTTAGATCGTATTTTATTTATATCTAGTTTCATATTTTAAAGTGTTTCTCGCAAAGGCGCAAAGACGCAAAGAAAAGTTTTTTTGATTGTTTTGTGTTTCAAAATTGCTTTCCCCCAATTCTTCATCTAGTTATATTTTACTCAAGTCAATGTCAAACTCAATGGGATGATCAGGAATGCTGCAATGCAAAACACATTTATCGCAAATTGAAAGTTCTCCTCTAAGCCTTTTCTTAATCATGTCTTCAATGCTTTGCCTTAGCGATTCGATTCCTATTTTAGAAGTAACCTCTGCCGTAAAAGCAAACATCAGCAAAAGCAATGCATCGTCATGGCCAATTCCTCGCTGTTTCATGTAAAACAAAGCTTCGGTATCGAGTTGCCCAACTGTGGCGCCATGGCTACATTTTACGTCATCAGCATAAATTTCAAGAAATGGTTGAGTATCAATTTTTGCATTCGAACTTAAGAGAATGTTGTTGTTTTGCTGAAATGCAACAGTATTCTGTGCATCGCGTTCAACAAAAATATATCCATTAAAAACCCCACTTGCTTCTTCGTCAAGAACTCCTTTAAAAAGTTCGCTGCTAGTACAGTTTGGAACCGCATGCTTTACGTAAACCTGATTATCGATATGCTGCTTTTTATCCATCAGGTAAACACCATTTAAATCAGCATCTGCCCCCTCACCCACAAGGTCAACATAAAGTTCATTTCTAATCAGGCCGCCATTGTAAGTAATCACATTTACTTTTGAAGTACTGTTTTTTTCCTGTTTAATAAAAGTGCTGTTTATCAGCGATGAGGCATCATTTACATTTTGAAGTTTGTGCAAACAAAAATGAGCATTTTCAGAAATAACAACTTCGGTAACAGTATTTATAAAACTCGGACTTTGATTAATTGAGTCGTCGCAATGCAAAAAAGAAAGTTGGCTGTTTTTGCCTAAAACAATTAAGTTGCGAGAGTTAACCATCAAGTTATCATCGCGGTTTATCATTTTAATAAGTTGAATTGCTTTTTCAACTATTACACCATCGGGAACGTAAATAAAAAGACCATCGGTAAAAAGAGCAGCGTTGGCAGCAATCAATCCGTGAGTATCTGTTTTTGCAACAGTATTAAAATGTTTATCAAAAAGTTCGGGAAACTGTTGCTGTGCCGCAAATATGCTACCAACAATTAATCCATTTTCATGAATAACCAGTTTTTCGTTTTCAGAACTGTAAAACCAACCATTAAGCATCGAAACTGTTTGCGTATCAAAACCTTGCACTTCGCAAACAAAAATTTCGTCAAGGTTTTTATTGTATTCTCCGGCAGACTTTTCAAATACAATCTCCTTTGAATATAATTTTGAAAGATTAGTTCCTCGCCATTTTTCATTTTTACTGGTAGGCAGCCCTATTTTCTTAAATGTTGAAAAGGCTTCCTCTCTTAAACTTGAATTCTGCCAGCCCTTATTTAACAAGCTGCCATTCTCTTCAATGTGTTTAAGTAAATGCCCTTGCAGCAAATTTTCTGTTTTGTTCAACATCGTTCAAATATTAATTGTCTAACTGTTCTTTAATCCAGTCGTAGCCTTTTTCCTCAAGTTCAAGAGCCAGGCCTTTACCTCCCGATTTTACTATTTTACCATCGTACATTACATGTACAAAATCAGGAACAATATAATCAAGAAGCCTTTGGTAGTGTGTAATTACCACAAAGCCATTGTCGCCAGACCTGAGTGCATTAACTCCTTTTGCAACAACTTTCAATGCATCGATGTC
>JAOZNY010000123.1:1278-5281 GCA_029933565.1 Bacteroidales bacterium | reverse complement strand
AGGAACACACCCATATTTGCCCTCTCGTCAGGTTCCAAATCGTTAATAATTTTGCCTTTGTACTCAATTTCTCCTTTGGTAATTTCATAGCCTGCACGTCCAGTAATGGCAGCAGCTAAAGTACTTTTACCAGTTCCGTTTGGTCCCATAATGGCATGCACTTCTCCTTTGTTTACACCTAAGTTGAGGCCTTTTAATATCTCTTTTCCGTTTATCGAAACGTGTAAATCTTTTATGTTTAGTAACATCTCTTTCTTTTTTACCCGCCATAGCCTTGACGAAGGCGGGTTATTTATCCCCTGACCTGACTAAAGGCTGGGGCTATTCATTTTATTCCCCGGACTGAAGTCCGGGGCTACTCATCTTTTATCACCAGGCTGAAGCCCAGTGCAACTCATTGTTTTATCTTGACTCCTTCATCTTGATTCCTGACTCCTTCATCCTGATTCTTAATTAACCAACACTTCCTTCCAAAGTAATTGCCAATAATTTTTGCGCTTCAACGGCAAATTCCATCGGGAGTTTGTTAAGCACCTCTTTGGCGTAGCCATTTACAATTAATCCGATTGCTTTTTCCATATCAATTCCACGTTGCTGGCAGTAAAACAATTGGTCTTCCGATATTTTGGAAGTTGTTGCTTCGTGCTCAACAATTGCTGTAGAGTTGTTGGTTTTAATGTAGGGAAAAGTATGTGCCCCACATTTATCGCCAAGCAAAAGCGAATCGCATTGTGAAAAATTTCGGGCATTGTCAGCCTTTTTAGAAATCTGAACCAAGCCACGATAACTATTATTGCTTTTTCCCGCAGAAATACCCTTTGAGATAATTGTACTCTTAGTGTTTTTTCCAAGGTGAATCATTTTTGTTCCGGTGTCGGCCTGCTGATAATTATTTGTAACGGCCACCGAATAAAATTCACCAATCGAATTATTGCCTTTCAAAATACAACTTGGATATTTCCAGGTAACTGCCGAGCCGGTTTCAACTTGTGTCCAACTAATTTTTGAATTATCACCTTCACAAATTCCACGTTTGGTTACAAAATTGAAAATACCACCCCTTCCTTCTTTGTCGCCGGGATACCAATTCTGCACTGTAGAATATTTTACTTCAGCTCCTTTCATGGCTATAATTTCAACCACGGCTGCATGCAATTGGTTTTCATCGCGTTGCGGAGCAGTACATCCCTCAAGGTAACTAACATAACTATTTTCATCTGCAACAAGCAGGGTGCGTTCAAACTGACCGGTATTGGCTGCATTAATCCTAAAATAGGTTGACAATTCAATGGGACATCTTACTCCATTTGGGATGTAGCAAAACGAACCATCGCTGAAAACAGCCGCATTTAAAGCCGAATAGTAATTATCAGTATAAGGTACAACAGATCCCATATATTTCTTCACCAATTCAGGGTGATCCTGAACAGCTTCGCTAAAACTGCAAAAAATTATGCCGTGCTTAGCCAAGGTGTCCTGAAAAGTCGTTTTAACAGAAACACTATCAATTACTGCATCAACAGCAACTCCTGCAAGCATCTTTTGCTCATCCAGCGAAATACCTAATTTGTTAAAAGTATCCAATAATTCGGGGTCAACCTCATCGAGGCTTTCCAACTCCTTTTTCTTTTTTGGTGCCGAATAATAAATAATGTCCTGAAAATTGATTTCAGGATAATTCACATGCGCCCATTTTGGTTCTGATAAAGTCAACCAATGCCTAAAGGCCTTTAGGCGATACTCCAGCATCCATTCAGGTTCATTTTTCTTCCCAGAAATAAACCTGACTATATCTTCGTTAAGGCCCATTGGGGCTTCATCGGCCTCAATATCAGTTACAAAACCATATTTATATTCGCCAGTTGTAAACTCATCGAGAGCCTTATTTTTTTCCTTACTGTTATCCATAAATGCTATTAAGAATAATTTTAAATAGGGTTGCAAAAGTACTAATTTTAATAGATATGAAGGTGTTTTTTAAGAGTAAATAATTTTTTGGATATGGTTTTTCAGCGATTGTTTTATGTTTGCAAAAATGAAACCATCGAGAATCCAAAAACAAAGAAGTTCATTTCAGTTTTTAATACTGATTTTGGTATTTTTTTCGATGGTGGGAAATGCAAATGGGCAACACCAGTTTATAAAAAACGATTACGATACAACCTACATTTGCAGTTATACCGAGGAATTTACAGCAAGGGTACTTTCGGCACTTTCATTTGTCGACATTTCCTTTAAGGACAATGAAATTAACAAGAGCCTAAAATACGGCATCAATTCAAAAGTAGCCATTGGTTTGGGTTTTAATTATTCTGTATTTGGAATAAATCTGGGTATTTCACCATGGGCTAGTTCCGTTTCCAATAGCAAATATGGAAAAACAAAATCCATAGATTTTAGAATGAACCTTTATGGACGAAAAATAATTTTCGATTTATATTTAATGAGCCATACCGGTTTTTATTTAAGTAATCCCGAATCTGTTTTAAACAATTGGGAAGACAACGGAACTTACCCATTACGACCCGACATGACAATGTTCAGTGCAGGAATAGTTTCTCAATATATATTTAATAACAAAAAATTCTCGCTGCGAGCCACTTACCTGCAAAATGAATGGCAGAAAAAAAGCGCAGGTTCATTTATTATTGGGGGCTCATTTTTTTATTCGCATTTTCATGGCGATTCATCATTTATTCCAACAGACATTAACCCTCCTTATTTTATCAATGGTTATAAATTTAACCACTCATCTTCAATAAATTTTGGAATTAATGGAGGCTACTCTCATACATTTGTTTTAAAGAGGAATTATTTCTTCTCTATTGGCTTAAGTTTAGGTCCACAAATAGGTTACTCTGAAACATCTTCATCAGATATTGGCTGGCCCGATAAAAGTTCAGTAACCATGGGACTAAATGGTTTGATAAGGACAGGAATTGGATATAACAGCCGAAGGATTTATTTTGGTGCATTTTTCATAAATGAATATTTATCGCATCAGTTGTCAATTAATAATGTTTCTTCGTCAATGTCAGTTGGCATTTTCAGGTTGAATTTCGCTTATCGCTTCACTCTAAAAAAGCCCATTAAATTCCTAAACCCAAATTACTGGAAGTTTTTACAATCCAAAGAAAGTAAAAGATAATTGTTGAGTGTCGGCAATTTACTTCTTTATTATACTTTTGCACCAAAATTTGACAATGACAAAATTCTTTCGATTTTTACTAAAATTTATTGGTCTTTTCTTTTTATTACTTTTTGTGATTCTAATTGGGTTTTACCTGATGGCGCCTATTTACAATTTCTCTGGACCTTCTGAGTTTTCAGGCGAAAAATTGTATAACCCATATAAAAATATGGATTCTTCCATGTGGAGAAAATATAACTTTCAAGTACAATCGAAAGCATGGGGAGGCATAACTGATGGACGAAAGAATTCGAACGAACTCATCGAAAGTATTTATAATGATTTAGGATTTGACCATGTTGCCACTTCTGATTACCAGAAAATAAATTACTACGGAAAACAAAATCCATCATTTATTCCTACCTACGAACATGGCTATAATATTTTTAAAACACATCAGGTTTGCATTGGTGCAGAAGAAGTATTATGGGTCGATTTCATTTTTTTTCAAACTTTGAGTATGAAACAATGGATTTTTGACCAACTAAATAAAGACAGCAGAATTGTTGCCATGGCACATCCGCTTTTGCGAAATGGTTACACAATTAATGAAATGAAATACCTTACAAACTATAGGTTAATGGAAGTTTTGAATAATGTTAGGATTTCTTTCGACCATTGGGATATGGCACTTTCATCGGGACATTTGGTTTGGATGCTGGCAAACGACGATGCCCACGATGTTGTAAACAGCAATGAAGTTGGCAGGAGATTTACAATGATTAATTCGCCAACCACAAACAAAGAAGATATTCTTAATAATCTTGAATCAGGTAATGCCTATGGCTTCGATTTTTATCGCCACGACGATGA
>JAOZNY010000123.1:0-1178 GCA_029933565.1 Bacteroidales bacterium | reverse complement strand
TCGGCACTGCTTTACTCAACATCTATTTATTCATTTGTAATTGCAGGCATTTTTATTTTACCCGATACACCTCAACAGTTCTTCTGGCTTCTTAGCCTGCGCCTGATGATTGAAACTCTTCCCACTTGCCCTAACAATAAAACAAATGGAATTAAAATGCTCGCCCTTGGACTTACAATTGGCCTTGCTATTATTTCAAAATACACTTCTGTTTTTTTATGGCTTGGAGCAGGACTTTTTATCCTTTTATTCAACCGCGAATGGCTGACGAAAAAATGGCTCTACCTTTCTTTACTTATAACTTTTGTTGTTTCACTTCCCATTTTAATCTGGAATCTTCAAAACGATTTTATAAGTTTTACTTTTCATGGCGAAAGGGTTGATGCTTCAGGATATTCCTTAAATATCAATTACTTTTTTACTGAACTTTTGGGTGAAGTTCTTTACAACAACCCCATTAACTACATTTTAATTGTTGCTGCTTTGATACTTTCCCTTAGGGAGAAAATTGGTATTAGTAAAAGTCATTTACAAATATTGCTATTATCAGGATTACCCCTTGTTTTGCTATTTCTGGTTTTTTCATTGTTCCGCTCAACCCTTCCGCATTGGACTGCTCCCGGAATTACTTCGCTGATTTTTCTTGCTGCCATTTGGATGGATAATATGGCAGAAAAAAAGCAAACACAAAATATTCCATGGCCACTAAAAATTTCTGTTTCTCTCATATTGTTAGTCTTAATTATAGGCTATTCCCAAATAAATTATGGCATCATAAAATTTGAGCCTTCCAAAAACTATAACCGCCTAGGCTCCAACGACCCCTCATTGGATATGTTTGGTTACGAACAAGTTGGCCGGCAATTTGCAATAATTACCGAAAGAGACAAAGCAAACGGAACAATGGATAAAAATGCAATTCTGATTGGTGATTATTGGTTTCCTTTGGCCAACTTCGATTATTATGCAGCATCTCCTATAGGGATGAAATCTTATGCCATTGGTAATTTAGACCGGATTCATAAATATGCATGGATAAATGAAATCAATGGTGGTTTTAAAAAAGGTATGGATGCTTACTATTTAAGCGATAGCAAAGAATACCACGAGCCTTTTGAGTTTTTCGATGAATACTTTGAAAAGATAGAAGCCGCCGATACTATCCAAATCTATCGTTC
>JAOZNY010000361.1 GCA_029933565.1 Bacteroidales bacterium | reverse complement strand
TTTTTGCAATTGCATTTTTTATTTCCTGAGCAAAATCGCAACGAAAACTCACCTTGGTCCTTGCCTTTTTGGTATAAGATGCATTCATGTTTATTACCAGCATCGAGACAGGTTTTTCGGCTACATAAACTTCTGCCAAAGCCAGTATGCCTGAAGACAATTCGGCTGCCATTGCCTGAACAGCAAAGTACATCGACTTAAAAGGATTTTTGTTTACAAACTTATTTGGTACCGTTACGGTAGCACCTTTTTTGTCGATGCTTGTTACTTTAAGTCCGGCAATAAATCCCATTGGCAATTGCTTAAGCATGAACATCTTCATCTTCCAATTGCTGTTGGCAAGGGTGTGTATTTTATTGGATTTTGACATATAAAAGTGTAGTGTCATTTCGACTAAATAATCGTAGCATAGCGGAGGTTATGCATGGAGAAATCTCCTTAGAGAGAAGTTTGTTCTTAGGAGATTTCTCCCTCAAAACCTTTATTTCATTGCGGTTTTTCAGTCGAAATGACAACTTAATGTTATTCTAAAGATTATATTTATTTGCTTCAATTAAATGGTCGGCAATTTTGCGGCGTGCAGCAACAACATTTACGGGGGCAATTTTTGTAAATCGCTTCATTCCCATTGTCATTCCCATGTGCTCGTCGCCAGTGGCGAATGAATTTACAGCATCTAATCCAAACTTATGAATTCTTGGAGCAGAATCGTAGAAGAAAAGATCAAGCATATCTTTGTAGATGGCCAGTTTTTCTTCGTCGTACATTCCACTTAATTTTTCAACTCTAAGTAGCATCGATTCGGCAGCATAGGTGTAGTTAAGCATGTCGGCGAGGTTCATAATTATTTCCTGCTCGTTGGCAAACTTTTCCATAAACTTTTGTAAAGCAGCACCGGCAACCATTAAAATTGATTTCTTAAAATTAATAATTGCTTTTTTCTTAGCCTCGAAATATTCAGGACTGGCAGCACCAAAATCAGGTATTGCCATCAACTCCTTACCAACTGCCTTAGCAGGAGTAAGCAGGTCAATTTCGCCTTTCATCCCTCTTTTAAGAAGTTCGCCAACAGTAACCATGCGGTTAATTTCGTTGGTTCCCTCAAAAATACGGTTAATTCGCGAATCGCGATAAGCTCTTTCGACAGGAGTTTCTGCCGAATAGCCCATTCCGCCGTAAATTTGTACACCTTCGTCAACAACGTAATCCAATACTTCTGATCCAAAAACTTTGGCAATGGAAGCTTCGATAGCGTACTGGCGGATACCCTCAAGGTTTGCTTTTCCTTTGTCCATACCTTCTGCAATATAACTCTCAATTGCATCGTCGATATTCTGGCTGGCACGATAAGTTAAGGACTCGGAGGCGAAAGTGCGGATTGCCATTTCTGATAGTTTATGCTTAATGGCTCCAAAACTCGAAATTAAAGTCCCGAACTGCTTCCTTTCGTTAGCATAATTCAGGGTAACATCGATGGTAGCCTTACTAGCACCAACTGTTGCACCTGAAAGTTTGATTCTACCTAAATTCAAAATATTCAATGCAATTTTAAATCCGGTGTTTTGCTCTCCCAAAAGGTTCTCAACAGGAACTTTTACATCGTCGAGATAAAGTTGAATAGTAGTCGAGCCTTTGATTCCCATTTTTTCCTCATCGGCACCAATGCCAACACCTTCCCACTCTTTTTCCACTATGAATGCGCTAAGATTTTTGTCGCCTTTTACTTTTGCAAAAACTATGAAAAGGTCGGCAACACCACCGTTTGTAATCCATATTTTAACACCATTAAGGTTGTAATATTTTCCATCTTCAGTAAGTACTGCTTCTGCTTTTCCGGAGTTGGGGTCGGAGCCGGCCTCTGCTTCTGTAAGACAGTAAGCACCAATTAGTTCGCCACTGGCAAGACGCGGAATATACTTTTGCTTTTGTTCTTCTGTACCGTAATACAAAATTGGCAAAGTACCTATTCCCACGTGGGCAGAGAAGGCAACAGCAAAACTGTAGCCTTTTCCCATTTCTTCAGTGGTTAACATTGAAGTTACGAAATTCTGTCCAAAGCCCTCATACTCTTCAGGAATTGCAATTCCCAGCAAGCCCAATTCGCCCGCATCTTTAAGTATTTTTTTAAGCAATTCGCGATCATGTTTTTCAAGTTGATCCATATTAGGAAGCACCTGAGTATCGGTAAACTCCTTACATGTTTGCGCCATCATGCGCTGTTCTTCGTTAAATTCTTCGGGAATAAAAATGTCCT
>JAOZNY010000360.1 GCA_029933565.1 Bacteroidales bacterium | reverse complement strand
TATTAATAATGCACCCCTTCTAATTGCATTTAAAAACGTAGGTTTGCAATAAATAAATTTCAAGAAATGCACAAAGTCCGTTTATTAATTATTGCTTTGCTGTTTGGGGTTTCAAATATGTTCGCACAGGTAAATCCTGCCGATTCGGCTATTGCTGCTTTCATTCCAAATTTTGCCTATTCATATCAGTTTTCAGGTGGAGATATTGCCGAAACCTTTGGTCATAATTCAACAATTGGTGGGGGATTTTTTGTAAAGACCAAAAAGAACTTTATCTATTCTGCCGATGTGAATTTTATTTTTGGCAGTCAAATAAAGAATGATATCGAAATCTTAAGCATGGTACTTAATAGTTATGGCTATATTACTGATGGTAATGGTACTTATGCCCTCTACACAATGTACGAAAGAGGCTATACCTTGAATTTTAGGTTTGGGAAGATTTTTAATGTTATGAGTCCAAACCCAAACTCAGGTTTGATGATTATGGGCGGAGTAGGTTATCTTACCCACCGATTGGTAATCGACAACCAATACAGGACTGCACCACAAATTTCAGGCGATTACGCAAAGGGCTACGACAGGCTTACGGGCGGTATAAATTTTAACCAGTTTATTGGATATTTTTTCATGAGTAAATCGCGTTTGCTTAACTTTTATGGTGGATTTGAGTTTATGCAGGGTTTTACCAAAAGTCGGCGCGATTATGTTTTCGACTTGCAGAAAAAAGACACAGATAATAAACTGGATTTGTTTTATGGTTTTCGCATTGGCTGGATGATTCCTGCCTACAAACGTGCTCCTGACCAATACTACTATTATTAGAGCGATGAGGTTTTTCTACAGTTCCTTTATTTGGATTTACGGTTGGGCTATTAGCTTGGCAGTTTTATTTAATAAAAAAGCAGAATTGTGGATTGAAGGACGAAAAGACATTTTTAATAAAATAGAATCGGCACTAAAAAAAGACGAAAAACGGATTTGGTTTCACTGTGCAAGCCTTGGCGAATTTGAACAAGGAAGACCATTAATTGAAAAAATAAAAAAAGAAAAACCAGACATCAAAATATTCCTGACTTTCTTTTCTCCTTCTGGCTACGAAATAAGAAAAGACTACGAATTTGCAGATTATATTTTTTATCTACCTGCTGACACTCCAAACAATGCCAAAAAGCTTGTTAAACTGCTGAAACCCGAAATGGTATTTTTTGTTAAATATGAATTCTGGTTCAATTATATTTCGCAATTGAAAAAAAACAATATTCCGCTTTATCTAATTTCAGGAGTATTCAGACCGGATCAGCATTTTTTCAAATCGTGGGGTGGCTGGTTCAGGAAGCAACTTCAAAATTTTTCATTTTTCTTCTTACAAGATGAAAAGTCATCAGAATTATTGAAAGGAATAGGCTTCAAAAACCAGACTGTAAGTGGCGATACTCGTTTCGACAGGGTAAGCGAGATTTTAAGTAGCAAAGAAAATTTCCAGATTATCGAAGAATTTAAAAATGGGAAACAGTTACTTTGTGCTGGAAGTTCGTGGCCTCCCGATGAGGAAATTATCCTAAACTATTTTAAAACTGAAAAACCTGACCTTAAACTTATTATTGCCCCTCATGACATTGGCAAAAAGCATATTCAGGAAATAAAAAATAAGTTTAACGCTTATAAAACTTTGCTTTACTCGGAAACTGGCAACAATGAAAAAATAAAAGAACAAGACATTTTAATAATTGACAGCATTGGAATGCTGAATAAGATTTACCACTATGCCGATATTACCTACATTGGCGGTGGCTTTGGTGCTGGAATCCACAATTTGTTGGAACCGGCAGTTTATGGTATTCCTATTTTATATGGCCCCAATCACAAACATTTCCGCGAGGCTGTTGAAATGTCACAAAACAGGGGCGGTTTTCCAATTGAAAACAAAGAAGACTTTAAGAAGATAGTGGACAAACTAAGCAATGAAAAGGTATTTTACGAGAAGAATGCCCATGCAGCCGGCAAATATATCAGCAGCAATACCGGAGCTACCCGAATGATTTTTGATAAGATTTTTGGTGGATAAGAAAAATATTATTTACCGCTTCACAAAAAATTCACACAAAGGATCGCAACGTTTTACGCAGAGGTTCGCAAAGAAATAATAAATACTTAGCGAATCCTTGTACTTCTTCGTGAACCTCTAAATAGCAATCCTTAACAAGCGTTGCATCGTTGCGCTGTAGCGTGAAAAAGGAAACTGAGAATAAGGG
>JAOZNY010000009.1 GCA_029933565.1 Bacteroidales bacterium | reverse complement strand
ATCGTTAAGTTCGTGGTCGGAAGAGGATGGAAACGATTTGATTGTTGCTTTTCTTACAATATCAAAGATGCTTAATCCAGAGATAGATACAGATAAATATCTTTCTGAATTTAAAAAGATAAGAAAGGATGTCTGGCTCGAAATAAACGATAATCTTACGGCATTAGAAAAGGTTAAGGTTTTCAATCATATTATTTATGATTATCATATGTTTTCGGGGCAACGTAGTCCGAATGGAAACAAATTAAAACTATACTATCCTGATTATTTATTTGAAAACAGAAAAGGTAACTCTCTGTCACTTGGTATTTTATACCTTGCTATTGCTCAAAATTTAAACGTTCCAATTTACGGCGTTAATCTTCCTGGTCATTTTGTTCTTTGTTACCTCGATGAAAAAGTGCCTCTACAATCAACAATTGATTTCAATCGTGAAGATGTGTTATTTTACTTGAACGCAATGAATAATGGAGCCGTTTTTACCCATAATGAAATTAAGAGTTTTGTCAATCAAATGAATATTAAGCCTGAAAATTCACATTTCATCCCCTGTTCAAACAAAACAATAATCAAGCGTTTATTGCAGGAAGTTTCACAAGAGATTAAACTTAGTGGTGATGTAGATAAATCAAAGATGTTGCTTGACCTAGTTGAGGCGTTGCATTGAGGAAAGAGTCAGGAATCAGGAGTCAGGAATCAAGATAAATACCTTGCCCTCATAAACGCATGAGAACCAAAGCATGTACTGTGTTTATATGTTTGCATTAATACATTTTTGTAGATTAATTTAAGTGTTGGGACTGTTTTTTGTTAACATGGTAAGACTATCGGCCCTAATATTTTCATCCATAGAATAAATCCTGCTATACCACCAATTAGTCCACTAACAATAAACGTTAGTCTTAGTTTTATTGGAATAACTTTGAAAATTATTAATATTGAAGTAGTTAGGCCTATTGTTCCTAAAACAATTGGTACTGTGCCTATTGGTAATTCTAAATATTTTGAAATTTTTGCTTCATCACCTGCGAAAAATACTCCCGTTCCATTGAAAAGTCCAGATGCAATTGAAACAGCAAGGTTAAATACTTCCCTTAACCAAAAAAGGGATAAAAAAATCGATAACCAGTCTAGAAGTTTTAGTCCGGTGTTTTGAATAGGTTTTCTGCGTAAGAATAAGGTAAACAGTCCAAAAAGTCCAGTAAATATAGTTTGAGTTGGACCTCCAATTGAAATTAAAAAAGATTCAAATTCCAATCTTTTTAGAAGTCTGCTGAATTCTGTTTTTTTTGGGAAAGGAATGTCATTTTTTATTTCATGTTTGTATTCAGCATAGATTGTTTCATAATCTGAATATCCATCATTTCTCTCAAAAGTCATGCTCCCATAATGCAATGTTGTTTCGTATCCAAAATATTTTGCCACAACAATATGTCCGTATTCATGAGAAAGTGTCCCAGTAATTGTGAAAAGCGCAAAAACTATTGTGAACAGGAATAAATAATATGGTTGTATATCAATTCTCATGTAACATGGTATTTAATCTGATAACCCGACAACCTGACAACCCGATAACACGACAACAAAAACCTACCCTCGCTCTTTCAAAAATCCATTAATATTATCTTCTATTCTTTTCAAAACAACATCGGTTGGAATTTTTTGGAATTTCTCACCTGTTATCATTTCATAAAGTTCAATATATCTTTCCGAAACACTTTTGATGAATTCATCTGTCATTTCAGGTATTTGCTGGCCTTCTTTTCCCTGGAATCCATTTTCCATCAACCATTCGCGTACAAACTCCTTTGATAGTTGTTTTTGCTGTTCACCCTTTGCAAAAAGTTCTTCGTATTGGTTGGCATAAAAATAACGTGATGAGTCGGGAGTGTGAATTTCATCAATCAAAAAAATCTGGTCACCAACTTTTCCAAACTCATATTTTGTGTCAACAAGAATTAATCCTTTTTCTGCAGCTATTTCACTACCCCTCTTGAAAAGTTTACGTGTGTAATCTTCAAGTTTATCATAATCTTGAGGCGAAACCAGACCTTGCTTTAGGATTTCTTCTTTTGAGATATCTTCGTCGTGGCCTTCGGTGGCTTTGGTTGTAGGTGTTACTATTGGTTCCGGAAAACGTTGGTGCTCTTTTAGCCCGTCAGCAACGGGAACGCCGCAAATTTCTCTTGCTCCCGATTTGTAAGTGCGCCAAGAACTGCCTGTTAGGTAACCTCTAATTATCATTTCTATTGGAAATGGATTACAGTATTTGCCAATTGTAACCATTGGATCGGGGCTGGCAATCTTCCAGTTTGGAACAATATCCTTAGTGGCATCAAGAAATTTTTCAGCAATTTGGTTAAGTACTTGCCCTTTATAAGGAATTGCCCTTGGCAATACAACATCGAAAGCCGAAATGCGGTCGCTTGCTACCATTACTAGAAGTTCATCGTTAATATTGTAAACATCCCTTACTTTTCCGTGATAAACATTTTTTTGTCCGGGGAACTCAAAATCTGTTCTGTTAATTGCTTCGCTCATGATTTAATATTTTAATGTTCTATCTTATTATTTGTCTTAATTATTCCTTTTCATATGCATTAATTATCTGGGTAACAAGTTTATGTCTTACAACATCTCTACTATCAAGATACACAAAATTCACTCCTTTAATATTCTTTAATATTTTAGAGGCTTGAATTATTCCCGATTTTTTATTTTTTGGTAAATCAACTTGTGTAACATCTCCGGTTACAATGAACTTTGAATTTTTTCCCATTCTGGTCAGGAACATTTTTAGCTGGCCTTCAGATGCATTTTGTGCTTCATCGAGTATTGCATAGGCATTGCTCAATGTTCTTCCACGCATAAATGCCAGAGGTGCTATTTCTATGGTTTCATCTTCAAGATAGGAAAGAAACTTTTGGGTTGGAAGCATATCGCGTAAAGCATCGTAAAGCGGCTGCATATAGGGATCAAGTTTTTCTTTCATGTCGCCGGGAAGAAAACCAAGGCTTTCGCCTGCTTCGATGGCAGGTCGGGTAAGAATTATTTTTCTTACTTCCTTATTCTTAAGAGCCCTTACGGCAAGAGCTACAGCCGTATAAGTTTTTCCGGTGCCGGCAGGACCTATGGCAAATAACAAATCGTTATCGGCACTCTTTTCTACCATCTTCTTTTGGTTAGGAGTAAGTGCCCTTATTAATTTTCCATGTCTACCGTAAACCAAAATATCATCACCACTTTTTCCTGCTGGTTTTTCAATTGCCAATTCCTCACCCATAATCGATTTTACAGATTCTTCAGTTATTTTCCCGAATTTATCAAATTGAAGTAACAGTAAATCAAATCTCTTTTCAAAAATTTCAATTTCACCTGCATCACCAATAAGTTTGATAAGATCGCCCCTGGCAATTATCTTTAATTTTGGAAACAAGTCCTTAATAATGTTCAAATATTTATCACCTACACCATATATTTCCAATGGACTTTCTACTTCAATTTGAATAACCGATTCGCTCATAAAACAGTAAAATTAATCTGTTTTCAAAATTATTAAAAAATAGCGCTTCCCATGCTCAATTTTTATAATTTTGAAAATTGGCAATTAAAAGTAAAAATAGATTTATAATATTTTTAGAATGAAAATGGGAATTATTACCTTAACCAGCGACTGGGGCTCGACAGACTTTTATCAGGCATCTGTCAAGGGTATGATATACAGGTACTTGCCAAATGCAAATATTGTGGATATAAGTCATAGCATTAAAGCCTTCGATATTGTTGAGGCTGCATATGTTATAAAAAATGCTTATCCTAGTTTCCCTGATGGCACTATTCATATTATAGGTTTGAGTACTGAGGAGTCGATAAAACATGCACATACTGTTGTTTATTACAAAAAACAATATTTTATTGGAACTGATAATGGTATTTTTTCAATGATGTTTGATGACGAGCCTGAAAAAATTGTAGAGTTGGATATTTTGTTGGATTCTTCGGTAAACACTTTTTCCACACGCGACAGATTTGTGAAGGCAGCTACCCATCTGGCAGAAGGAAAACCCATTGAGGAACTTGGGGATGTGAAGTCAGAACTGGTGAATATGTTTTTATTTGAGCCATCAGGCGACAAAGAAGGAATAAAAGGTATTGTTACTTATATCGATAATTTTGAGAACCTTTTTACAAATATTTCATTTGAATTATTTAACAAGACAATAAACGGAAAGAAGTTTGAATTACGTTTTAACTCATATACCATTACTTCAATAGGCAATTCTTATTCTGATGTAAGACCAAGCGAAATAGTTGCTTTGTTTGCCAGTAATGGGATGCTGGAGATTGCAATAAATAAAGGAAAGGCTGCTTCATTACTCGGAATGAGAAAACGGAGTCCTATTATAATTAAACTTGTTTAACAGGTACGCCAGAGTTTTTATAAATACCAAATAAACCAACCAACCTACTAGTATACCAAGTAATGCTCCTGCAATAACATCGCTTGGATAATGTTTTCCCAGATAAATTCTACTGTATAAAATTAATATTCCCCATAAAGGCATTAACCACTTAAGCCATTTGTATCTGTCGCCAATTAATTTGATAACAATTGTTACAATTGCAAAACTGTTTGCAGCATGCGACGAAACAAAACCATATTTACCACCGCAACCAACTATATTGTTGATTACGGCTTCAAGTTCTGGCTGATAACATGGGCGCAGTCTTTGGAAAACATTTTTAAAAAGGTGAACGGATGTAAGGTCGGCAATTGAAATTGCAATTAGCACAAATAGCAGGGCAATAAGTCCATACCATTTGTATTTAATGACAATTAAAACAAACAATAAGATATAGAAAGGAATCCAAAAAGAAGTGGAACTGGCATAATACATAATTGAGTCAAGCAAGTCGTTATTTGCCTGGTTAATAAGCAAAAACAATTTTGTATCGACTTGGTTTAAGTACTCAATAAACTGCATTGATAATTATTTTTTATTTCCTTTAATTTCTTTGCGTTGGTCATACAATTGGGCATTATATGGATTTCTCTTGATAAGTTCATCAATGTAGCGTAGTGCCTTTTTTCTACTGTTTTTCTCAAGTGCTTTGTCTAGTTTTTCCTGAAAATAACTATCCCCCTTGCATTTATATCCAACCAACTCAGTTTGAAGAATAATCAAACCATCTTCAGTATTAGTTTCCGTATCATTTATAGTAAACTGTATTGGTATCTCAAAACGAGTGTATTTATCGTCGGTACATTTATTCCAATTACCCATTGTTTTCGTCAAAAAATCTTGAACTTGCGCATCAATGCCCCAGTACATAGGATTTTTAATTACCAAATTTTTAATCTTACCTTCACAATCTACTTCAAAGCGCACTATCATTATTCCAACAACACAGTTTTTCTTTGCCATTTCAGGATATTCAACTGTTTTGAAAAATAAGCGTTCGAATGAGTAATATCCACCTCTGTATCTGTAATCCAAAAGTTCTACTGTGTTCTTCTTACGGCTTTCTGAGGGCGTACCGGTTTCCTGACTAAATAGTTGGGCTGTGATAAACAGGAAAGAAAACGCTATTAAGATTATACTCTTTTGCATAATTTTTTTAAGTGTAAAAATAAGAAAAAAGAAATGTTAGTTTGTTGGTGTGGCATCTTTGTTATTCAGATTGCCTTTTATTTCGGTAAGTAACTTTTTTACTCTGTGTAGAGTGTTTAAAACATCTACTTTTTCAAAGGAATCTTGTTTTTCCTTTCTCTCAATAAAATCGTTGGCACCTTGAATTGTCATCCCTTTTACTTTAACCAATTCATAAATAATTCTGAAATTATCAATATCACGTTTTGTAAATAAGCGGGTTCCTTTTTGACTTTTCTTGGGTTTAATAATTTTAAATTCCTTTTCCCAATATCGTATCAGAGAGGTGTTTACCTTAAACATCTCCGCCACTTCCCCAATCTTATAATAAATTTTGGTTGTCATAAGAAATTAATTAATCAAGTGATTGAGAAGGCCTTTTTGATAGGTCTAGTAAGAGTTCAAATTCGTTTGGTGTTAAATCATTGAAGAAATAGTAGATAGGGTTGATGACCCTTTTATTTTTTCTAACTTCATAGTGAAGGTGCGGTGCAGTTGATTTGCCTGTATTGCCAACTTTCGCAATAACCTGCCCACGCATAACCTTTTCGCCTTTTTTAGCTAGAATTTCACTATTGTGGGCATAAAATGTAGTATAGCCATAACCATGGTCAACTTCAATAGTATTGCCATAACCACGTTTCGACTTTTTTGTTTTAATTACAACACCATTACCAGTTGAAAAAACTGGTGTGCCCTTGGGTGCTGAAAAATCAAGTCCGGCATGAAACTTTTTAACCTTGTAAATTGGATCGATGCGATAGCCATAGTAGGATGAAATTCGTTTTAAATCAGTATTTTTTACCGGTTGAATAGCAGGAATACTCGCCAGCATATCTTCTTTGTTCTTGGCAAGTTCATAAACCTCATCAAATGATTTTGACTGTACATAAATCTGACTGGCAATATTGTCTAGTTTTCTTGCGGTAACTTCCAGAAGTTCTTCATTGTTATAACCTTCTAATTTTGCGTAACGATCGACACCACCGTAGCCTGCCATGCGTATTTCATTTGGAATAGGTTCGGCTTCAAAAATTATTCTGTAAATATCGTCGTCTTTGTCGGCAAGTTCATCAAGAACAACCTGCATTTGGTCAAGCCTACTGTTCATCAACTGGTTCTGGAGTTCGTATTGGGAAACTTCCCTTTTTAATATTCTTTCCTTAGGAGATTCAAAAAACATGAAAGAAAGAATAATTAGAATAATAGAAAATGCTAGTGTAGTTATTAAAAACAAAAATGCACGAAAAGTTTTCTGGGCACTGCTTCGCCTAATCTCTTCATAAGCAAGAGTTTTTGTATTAAAAGCATATTTTGTTTTGGCCATAAGAATTTCTTAGAACGTGGGCAAAATTAATTAATTCGAGTAAATTTGCAGCCTTTAAATAGAATATTATAAACATTAAATTGTTAACTCATTGAAAATGAAGTCGTCAGAAATAAGAAAAGCATTCCTTAATTTTTTTGAATTAAAATCGCACACAATAGTGCCATCGGCACCCATGGTTGTTAAAAACGACCCTACATTAATGTTTACTAATGCAGGGATGAACCAATTCAAAGATTTGTTTTTGGGCAATGCCCCAGTTAAACATCCAAGGGTTACAGATACCCAGAAGTGCCTGAGGGTATCGGGCAAGCATAACGATCTTGAAGAAGTTGGACACGATACCTACCACCACACTATGTTTGAGATGCTTGGAAACTGGTCGTTTGGCGATTATTTTAAAAAGGAAGCCATTGAGTGGGCCTGGGAATTTTTAACCGAAGTTGTGTCAATTGACAAAAACAGTTTGTATGTTACCGTATTTGAAGGTGATAAAAATGACAAACTTGAAAGTGATTCGGAGGCATATTCTTACTGGAAAAATGTAATTCCGGAATCTCAAATTCTTTACGGTTCAAAAAAGGATAATTTCTGGGAAATGGGTGAAACAGGTCCATGTGGACCATGCTCCGAAGTACACATAGATATTAGATCTGCTGAGGATAAGGCAAAACTTGATGGGAAGGAATTGGTAAATAAAGACCACCCGCAGGTAATTGAGGTTTGGAATTTAGTTTTTATTGAATTCAACAGACTTTCGAATGGAAGTCTTGAGAGTTTAAAAGATAAACATGTTGATACCGGAATGGGCTTTGAGAGGCTTTGCATGGTACTTCAGGGGGTTCAATCAAATTACGATACTGATGTTTTTACACCTTTAATAAAAAAGGTTGCTGATCTTTCGGGTACAACTTATGGCATAAACGATGAAAAGGATATTGCCATGAGGGTAATTTCTGATCACCTTAGAGCCGTAAGTTTTGCTATTGCCGATGGAGCTTTGCCTTCAAATGTGGGAGCGGGCTATGTGATAAGGAGAATATTGAGGCGTGCCGTTCGCTTTGGCTATACATTTTTGGGTTTTGACGAACCATTCCTGACAAAGGTTTTTCCTGTTCTAAGTGCAAATATGTCGAGCATTTTTCCTGAGTTGAAATCGCAAGGACAACTTATTGTAAAAGTTATTGAAGAGGAAGAGAAATCCTTTTTGAGAACCTTAGCGCAAGGCATAAAGCGTTTTGAAAACTACATCTCCGGATTAAATACTAAGATTATTGATGGCAAATTTGCTTTCGAACTGTTTGATACATTTGGTTTCCCCATCGACCTTACTCAACTTATGGCCAAAGAAAAAGGCTTTAGTGTGGATATGGAAGGTTTTAAGAAAGGACTGGATGCGCAAAAGCAAAGATCTAAAAAAGCCGCTAGTGTTGATACGGGTGACTGGATTGAATTATCTGATAAACAACAAGAAACTTTATTTGTAGGTTACGACAGTCTTGAAACAGAAGTTCGCATACAGAAATACAGGGAGGTTATTTCGAAAAAGAAGAAGTTTTTTGAAATTGTTTTAGATAAAACTCCATTTTATGCCGAATCTGGTGGTCAGGTTGGTGATAAGGGAATTTTGGTTTCTGCAAATGAAACTATAGCAATATTTGACACAAAGAAGGAAAATAACCTTTGGATTCATTATTCCAAGGAGTTGCCAAAAAATAAGGAAACTGTTTTTATGGCAAAAGTTGATAGTAGAAAACGATCGTTAACTGCAAAGAATCATTCGGCTACTCACCTTATGCATGCTGCTCTTCGTGAAGTATTAGGTGAGCATGTTGAACAAAAAGGTTCTTTGGTTGATACTGACAGGCTAAGGTTTGATTTTTCTCATTTCTCAAAAATGACAGATGAGGAAATAAGACAGGTAGAAAAGATTACTAATCAAAAAATAAGAGAAAACATTAAATGCGATATTAAGCAGAATGTTCCACTTAAAGAAGCAGAGGCTGCAGGCGCCATAGCTTTATTTGGTGAAAAATATGGCGATGAAGTTAGGGTAGTCACATTTAATCAAAAATACTCCATTGAGTTATGCGGAGGAACACATGTTGCTGCAACAGGCGAACTAGGCTTGTTTAAAATAATTTCAGAAAGTGGAATTGCCGCAGGAGTAAGACGAATAGAGGCTGTAACCGCTGAAAAGGCAGAAGAATTAGTCAATCAAAAATTTGATCTTTTGGCTAATATTGGAAAGATGTTTAAAAATCAACCCAATACCCAACTTGCTGTCAGCAATATAATTGAAGAGAATAATAAACTGCAAAAGCAATTAGTCTCACTTCAAAAAGAGAAAATAGTTGCCTTGTCAAAAAGCCTTTTCGAAAATGCTGAGGATGTTAAAGGAATTAAATTTATTGCTGCCAAAGTAGATTTTGATGTGAATCAGGCGAAATTACTTGCCCAGTCGCTTCGCTCAATTAGTGAAAACATATTTGTTGTTTTGGCTGTAATTGGTGGTGATAAGGTAAATCTTGTAGTTGCTCTTTCTGATGAATTGGTTAGCAAAGGAGAACTAAAGGCCGGTGAAATAATCAAGAAGATATCTGTAAATATTAAAGGAGGTGGAGGCGGACAGCCGCATATGGCAACTGCTGGAGGAAAAGATACGTCGGGAATTGATGCCGCTTTTGAGAGTGCCAAAGGCTTGATTTAAGAAATATAAAAACAATAGATTATTAATACAATTAACTTGACAATAGTCATCACAATGATTATTTTTGTTAATTAATATTAACAATTGAATGGTGTTAAGTTGTTTCTTTTTAATTGGTGATGTTAATAGTACCATTGTAAATTTACAAACAAAGCAATAATCCTTGAAGTTAATTATTACTCAACATAAGTTGTTAGTGTTGATGTTATTGGGCTTTTTGTCGACTAGCACTTCATATGCACAAGATGATTTATTGCATGATATTGGTAGTTTTGCCGACCGTTGGAATGCACGGGTCTATTTGGGTAAAACTCAATATTATGGCGATATGAGTCATGATGATAAACTGGAGAAACTACGTGCCGAAGCAAAACTTTCTGGTGGGTTTTCACTTACTAAAGAGTTTAACTCTTTTTTTGCTGTTACAAATGATATTTTTTTAACACGGTTAAGGAGTAAAAAAGGAGCCAATAATGAGCCTTACCCTACAATATTGTATTTGTCGGGAATGTATTTTGATGTTTCGATACAGGTGAGGTTTGATTTAGTTGACCTTTTTTCATTTTATGATATGAATAATAAATTCTCAATTTACCTCTATGGTGGGGTGGGTTATGGCTTGTGGAAAACACAGGTTGAAAATGTTAATAGTTCTTCACCTAATCAAGGTGATATTGTAGTAAACCCAGAAGGGAAATTTGAAGACGGTATTGTATTTCCAATTGCTTTAGCACTTAACTATAGATTTTATAAAAGGTTATCTATTTTTATTGAAGGACAAATAAGAACAATTCCTAACGATAAACTTGATAATTGGGTGGATAATTGGGCAACCGATCAGTTGTTTGTTGGTAATATTGGAGTTAGTTATAATTTTGATTTTATCAAATATCACGGACCCCGAATACCCAAGAGGACTAGAAAGACTCAAGATTACCGTAAGGTAATCTATAAAAAAAAGTATAAATAATTAAATCATCTCCATTGCATCAATTGGTATCCAGCCAACACTGCCATCCTGTATTTTGATTTTGAACCACTTGTCAACTTTGTCAACTATTTTTACTTTTGTTCCTTCGTGTACAACAAATAGATCAACCGAGCCTTTTGTAGGTGAACTTTTAATAGTAATTGTAGGGGTGAAAATAATTGCTTCCTTATTTTCTTTAGTATAGTAATATTTCTGCGATGCTAAACCAAAACTTGCAATAGAAGCAAATAAAAACAAACTTGCCAGATAAAATGTTAATTTTTTAGATCTTCGATTTTTACTAAGAATAAAAAAGGCTAAGACAACAATAAATATTGTCCAAATCAAAAGCGAAAGGAAAGTCCAGGTATCGGCATTGAACATATTGTAAAAATATTTCCACCAATGTTTGTAAAACATTTCCGGAACCCTTTCAATCTTGTCAACAATCATGCTGTTGGCAATATTGAGATTGTATTCTATATCCTCATCGTTTGGTGCAAGTTTTCGGGCTTTCTCAAAATACAAAATTGCTTTGGGTAAATTGCTATTTTTAAAGTATGCATTGCCAAGGTTATAGTATAGTTTAGGCGATTCCATATTTGCCAATAATACACTGCTATACAAAACTATAGCCGAATCGTACAGCCCCTGATCATAAACAGAATTTGCCTTTTTTAATGTTTCGTCAAACTCCTGACCTTGAGCAGTCAAAGTAAAAATGGTGATAAAAACCAAAAATATATTTTTCAGCACTTTTTCCATGTCTTCTATTTAAAAGCCCTTTCTGCCATTGTAATTGTATTAAGCGATTCTTCATAAATATTCTTCATCTTACCGCTCGAATCACCCGGTGCAAACCTTGCAAATTCAATATTGTTAAGTGTATTTACAAAGCCATTAATAAGTTCGTCGTCAATGCCTTTTGACATTAGAGTATCCTTAACAATTTCAATTGAAATTTCAGCCTGTGTAATATGGAATTTGTCTGAAATATAGCCCCAGATTGCCTGAGCTATTTCATCGTAAAACTCTTTGTCATTACCCTCATCCATTAATTTCTCGGCCTTTTTTAACTTGGCTCTTGCCACTTTATTAGCCTTGCGTGTTTTCATCAGTTTTACGTCTCCTTTGCGTTTTTCCGTTTTACGGTATGCGAGAACAAAAACAATTAAAACAATAATGGGTAATACCAAGAGGAAATAGTAAAGAATAGTACCAAAAAAGAATTCACCCACAGGTTTAAGTTCAAATTCACCCTGTTTAATATGTCTGATATCTTTCCCAATAAATCTAATATCTTCCTGCGCTGAGGAACTATAAGTAATACCCGAAGATCCGTTTTTTCCTTTAGTTACATGAATATTATAAGGACCTGCACTAATGCTGTGATATTTTTTATCAGAAGGGTTGAAATAACTAAAATTTATTGGCTCGATTATAAAATCACCTGGGTTTCTGGCAATAGCCAGATATTCAATTTTTTTACTTCCCGAAATACCTCTGTCACTGGTTTTAATATTATTATTTATTTTCGGTTCGTATGTCTCAAAATCGCTTGGAAATTTAATTTCAGGTGCATTTATCAACTCAAGATTACCGCTACCCATAAGTTTCAGGCTAATATTTATTGCGTCGTTTGCGCTAATACTGTCGTTATCAAGGCTGCTACTAAACGAGAATCTTCCAACTGCACCTGTATAACTGTCGGGTTTTCCTGCTTGTGGCAGATCTTTTACTTTTATTTTTATAGGTTTAGTAGATAATGAAACCTGTATATTTTTTACATTTCTATTAAAATACGGATCGTTGAAAAAATCAGCAAACGGATCTCTGCTATTTCTTTTTTTATTTTCTACCCTTAGTTGTGCAACGCATTCCATTTTTGTTGCCTCAATAGTAAGTTCACCACTTTTTTGTGGAAAGATTGCGAATTTGCTAATATCGGCTACAATGTATTCCTGACCATTTATTACCTTGGTTGACTGTTTCAATTGGGTTTTGTTGTCCGTTAGGTTTTTTGACCAGAATCCCTGAAATGAAGGAGCCTTTTCCAAATTTAAATTAGATACAGGTACTTTTGTGTAAATGCGATTAGTAACAATTATTTGTTCGCCAATGTAGGGGTTCCTGTTACTAACTATGGTTTTTATATAAACATCATCTTTCTGTAAAACACCACTTTGTCCTGTTTGATTGCCAGATGTTTGTTGATTATTTGAAGTATTACTTGTTCGTTTCCTTACTGTAATCGTAAGGGTATTGGAAACAATTCTTTTTCCATCAACTTTTACTGCAGCCGGTGCTATTTTAAATTCGCCTTCGGCAGAAGCCGTTACAAGAAATGTATAGGTTTGAGCGTATGATTGCTGATAATTACCATTAATAATTTGAATAGATGAATTAGAGGAAGTGCTTGGCCCTGAAATACGTTGAAGTTTTGCCGGAAAATTGGGTGAAACAAAGCCTGAGCCATTTGCGTTCAATTCATATACCACCCTAAATCTTTCGCCAACACTAACCACTTGATTACAGGATCCCACAAGTTTCGCTTCGTCTTGACCAAATAGAGTTAAGTTACTGAAAAACAGTAATAATAGTATCGATATATTTTGGGTAATCTTCATTCTAATAAAAATTCAAAAATAGTAAAACCAATGAACTCCTTATGTTTTATATTTAACTTTAAACTTTCAACTTTATACTTTCCACTTTCCACTTTATACTTCCCACTCAAAACTACCAGTCAATTTCTGTTTTCGACGATTTTGCAGCCTTTGCCTTTTGTATTTGTAGTTTCTGAAGAGTTTTTTTCTCATCATTTTTTAAGGCTTCAAGCATTCGCTGAGCATCTTGTTTTGAAATCTGCTGTGGTTGCGGCTGCTGTTGCTGATCTTTGTTCTGATCTCCGTCTTTATTCTGGTCTTTTTTATCCTGATCCTTTTTGTCTTTCTGATCCTTTTTATCTTGATCCTTCTTATCCTGATCTTTTTTATTCTTATCTTTATTCTTATCTTTTTTGTCCTGGTCCTTGTCTTTATCCTTTTTGTCCTGATCTTTATCTTTGTTTTGATCCTGATTCTGTTGCTGCTGTTGTTGCTCGTTCAGTTTCTTACGCGCATACTCCAAATTGTACTTTGCATCAACATCATCGGGATTTAGTCGCAGCGATTTTTTGTAGGCCTCAATACCTTCCTTAAATTTATCTTCGCTTAAAAAGGTATTACCAAGATTGTAGAAGGCTGAAGCCTTAACATCAGATTCATTGGAGATTTCGGCAACTTCATTGAATAATTTACCCGATTCTTCAAAATTCTCCTGTTTGTACATTGCATCGCCCAGATTGAAAGTACCTTTATAATATCCCGGCTTTTCGGTCAGCGATTTGCGGTATTCTATTTCTGCTTCCGAATAATTACCCTCCTCAAATAAATCGTTTCCTTCCCTAATAAGTTTCTTTTCGTTTTGCGAATACAAACTAACTCCCGTGATGAATACGAAACCAAAAAACAGATATTTTATTAGACTATTCATTATTTTTCTGTTTTGCCAAAAAAGTCAAACTTACTTGCCCATTTCGACCTTTTGTTGTTGATTAGCAATTCCACTAGTAAAATTAAAAGTGCAAGAAAAATATAAATTTGAAACCTGTGTTCGTAGTCGGTAAACTGTTTGGTCTCAATTTCTTTTTTCTCAATTTGGCTAATCTCATCAAATATCTTGCGCAATCCTGTACTTCCATTGTTAGCTCTGGCATAAGCGCCATTACCGGCAGCGGCAATTTGTCGGAGCATGTCTTCGTTTAATTTTGTAATAACAGTCTTCCCCTGACGGTCTTTCTTAAATCCTGTTCGGTTACCATACGAATTATAAACTGGTATTGGTACCCCATCGGGTAATCCCATACCAATTGTAAAAACTTTTATGCCATTTTCAGAAGACTTAGAAGCTTCTTTAACTGCATCGTCTTCATGGTTTTCTCCATCGGTAATAACAATTATTGCTTTATTGTGCTCTTTATCGTCAAACGAAAGCGATGCCATTTCTATTGCTTCCCCAATTGCTGTTCCCTGTGTTGGGACAATTTTTGTGTCAACAGCCGATAAAAATAGTTTGGCTGCCGAATAATCTGAAGTGAGAGGTAGTTGTTTATAGGCATTCCCCGCAAAAATGATTATTCCAACTCTGTCGCCTTCAAGTTTGTCAACCAGATTTGAAATTGCCATTTTAGAGCGTTCCAATCTATTGGGTTTGATGTCTTCAGCCATCATTGAGTTCGAGACATCTAAAACTAGCATCAGGTCAATTCCTTCGCGTTTTATTTTTTCAAGTTTTGATCCAATCTGCGGGTCTGCCAATCCTATTACAAGAAAAACAAGACCAAGAATAAGCAAGGTTATTTTATAAATAGGTTTTAAACTTGAGAGATTCGGCATTAGTCCTTCAACCTGACTTTTACTTCCAAAGCGTGTTGCTGAACGCCGCTTCCAAGAATTGTATAAAAGATACAAAACTATAAATAGCAATGCAATCAGCAAAAACCAAAAGTATTCTATGTTAGCAAATTTTATCATTATGGAAATCTTCTAAATACCAAAAATCTCAAACCAACTTCCAATGTAAACAGCAATAATGCCATTAGAGCAAATGAAAGGAACTCTTCGTGTTTCCTTTTAAACTCCTGAATGTCGATCTTAGATTTTTCAAGTTCATCAATTTCGTTATAAACTTCTTTTAACTTTTTATTGTCTTCAGCCCTAAAATACTGGCCTCCCGTAGTTTTCGCAATTTCTTGCAGAAGTTCTTCGTCAATTTGTACTTCCATTTGTTGCATCTGCACACCAAAAGGTGTTTGAACAGGGTAGGGAGCATATCCTTGAGTTCCCACGCCAATTGTATAAACTCTTATTCCGAACATCTTGGCCATTTCGGCTGCCGAACGTGGGTCGAGAGAACCGGAATTGTTTACACCATCAGTAAGAAGAATTATTACTTTAGAGATAGCATCAGAATCCTTAAGCCTGCTTACCGAGGTGGCTAAGCCATCGCCTATGGCAGTTCCATCTTCAATCATGCCACTTTCAATTTCCCTGAAAAGAGTATATATCATTTGGTGATCGGTTGTTAATGGTACCTGTGTAAATGCTTCACCACTAAATATTACAATGCTTACCCTGTCGTTGGGCCTTTTGGCGATAAATTCTTTTGCTACGGCTTTAGAGGCTTCCAGTCTGTCGGGTTTTAAATCGCGGGCAAGCATACTGCTTGAAACATCGATTGCCATAACAATGTCGATACCCTCAATATTTATATTTTGCTTTGAAGAAACCGATTGTGGTCGGGCAAGAGCTATTATTAATAGTGCCAAAACCAGCAATCTCAATACAAAAAGACTGTGAACAAGCCATATTTTTGGGCTCTTTGGCATGTTCTCAAAAATAGCCGTTCCTGAAAACATAATATCTGCATTGCGCTTTTTATGTCTCAGCCAATACCAAACTATCAACAAAGGAATAATGGTCAAAAGCCAGAGGTATTCGGGATTTGCCCATTCGTTGTAACTAAACATCCTTACCTCCTTCTTTATTGTTTGATTCCTGGCCTACTTCCTCTTTTGTTTCAGTTTCAAATACAATTGCAGTTTCATTAATAAAATCAACACAATGCGAAAGGCTGAGATCGTTTTCCAAAGCCGTAGGTTGCGATTTTGCGAATTTCACCAGATCTGAAAGTTGGAAAGAAGAACTGATTTTCGTCATTACCTCATCATTTACTTTGTGGTTTCTCAGTTCGTTGATAATTTCTCCAGAGGTCATTTCAGGAGCATCGAAATTAAATCGGCGGTCGAGGTATTCCCTAACAATGTTGGTAAGTTGCGAATGATACTTTTTTATATTTCCTTGTTGCCATACTTTTTCAAGCCTAAGTGTTTCAAGTTTTTCCAGAGCTACTTCCTGAGGAGGTCTTAGTGGTTTAGGTTTTGAGGCAAAAACAGGTTTGTTCTTTTTTCTCCTGATAATAAACCAGATTCCGAATGCAATTAATGCAATTATTATCAAGCCACCTAAAACCCAGGGAAAGATTTCCATAAAGGTATAAGGTTCGGAATAGGGTGCCTTAATTACTTTAAAAGCCTGACTAGTATCTACTTCTGGAGTGTAAACTTGTAAGAATAAGTTTTGGCTTTCACTTGAAAATGTAAGACTGTCGCCTTCTTTACCAAATAAGAAACTAAATGAAGGCATTTCAAAATAGCCAGAATCAAAGGAAGTAATTGTCAGTTGTTGACTCAGAATCATTTGATCTTCATCAAAAACTGTGTCTATGCCACTTCTAGAGATTAGTTCGATATTTTCTGTAATTGTATCACTAATTGCAGGCCAGAGAGTTGTAAAACCTGAGGGAAGTTTAATACCCAGTTCAAGACCAACCTGATCGCCAATCATTATTGAATTAGTGTCGAGTTTGGCAAAAGCCTCAGTGTTCTGTGCTTGCAATTGATTTGCAAAAACAAAAAATATGAATATCAATATTTTAAAGTAAGACTTCATCATCTTCTTGCCCCCCTTTTCTTAAACATATTCATTAGTGGTTTTACATAATCCTCACCAGTGTAAACCTTTACCATGTCAATTCCAAAGCGTGCAAACAGGCTGTCAAGTTCCTTTCGTTTTTTATCGGACCACTTATTAAAATAATTCCTTACTTTTTTGCTGGAGGTGTCGACCCAAACAGTATTTCCTGTTTCAGCATCTTTCATTCTTGTAAGGCCAATGTCGGGTAATTCAGTTTCCCTTTTATCGGTAATTCTTACAGCAATCAGGTCATGTTTGTGGTTTGCAATTTGCAATGCCTTGTCGTAGCCCTGACTCATAAAATCAGAAATTAAAAAAGCAGTTGACTTCTTTTTAATTGCATTTGTAAAAAAGCGTAATGCTTCTGCAATATCGGTTCCTTTATTGTCAGCCTTAAAATCAATTAGTTCGCGGATAATTCGCAAAATGTGAGAACTGCCTTTTTTTGGTGGGATAAACTTTTCGATTTTATCGGAAAAGAAGATTACCCCTACTTTATCGTTATTCTGGATTGCCGAAAAAGAAATTACAGCAGCAATTTCGGTAATCAGTTCCTGCTTTAACTGCATTTGTGTCCCAAAACTATTTGATCCTGAAACATCAATTAGAAGCATTACTGTTAGTTCTCTTTCCTCTTCAAATATTTTAATGTAAGGATGGTTGTACCTAGCTGTTACATTCCAGTCAATATTTCTGATGTCGTCGCCATACTGATATTCCCTAACCTCGCTAAAAGCCATTCCTCGCCCCTTGAATACACTGTGGTATTCTCCTGAAAAGATCTGATTCGACAATCCTCTTGTCTTAATCTCAATCTTACGAACTTTTTTGAAGATTTCTTTGGAATCCATGGTTTGGGGTTCAGTGTTTTGTGTTCAGTGTTCTGTGTGTTGTTGATTAAGTATTTCTGTTTTTGTATTTAATTCCTTTATTGTCAGATTTCTGTAGATAATTAATAAGGCCTTGAATCATTTTTTCAATTGTCTCTGCTTGTTTAAATAAATTATCAAAAGTATTTTTGTCAGTCCAGTTTCTATCAAGGCATCTGCATAGTTGAGAGCGCAATTCTGCTGATGAACCTTTTGATATCCAAAGAAACTGTGTAAATTCTTTGTTTCCCCCTCTTCCCTGACCCTCAGCAATATTATCCATAATTGATCCTGAGGAAGCATTCATTTGACTCCTTAGCCTTTTGTCAAAATCAAATTCACTCTTTTTGGTTAGATTAAAAATCAAATTAGAAAGAACTCTTGATTTTTGCCATGCCTCAATATCCTCAAATTTCGAAAAAGTAGACATTTTTTTTATTATTTATATGAATCATTCATTTTCTAAACCCACAACTCTGAACCCACAACTCTGAACTCAGAACCCTACGGCACTTCAACACTATTCAATATCTCATTAATAATATCCTCACTTGTTACGTTTTCGGCTTCAGCTTCGTAGGTTAAGCCAATACGGTGGCGCATTACATCGTGGGCAATGGCACGAACATCCTCAGGGATCACATAGCCACGGCGTTTAAGGAAAGCAAAGGCTTTTGCAGCCAATGCCAAATTTATACTAGCCCTTGGAGATGCACCATAGGAAATCATTTGTTCAAATTTGCTCAGTCGGTAGTCTTTCGGATAACGCGAAGCAAAAACAATGTCGGTAATATAATTCTCAATTTTTTCATCAAGATAAACTTCCCTTACTAATTCTCTTGCCCTAAGAATTTCTGAAGTTTTAATAATCTTATTTGTTTTTGCAAAAGCATTGGTAATATTTTGACGGAGGATAAGTTTCTCTTCTTCTTTTTTAGGATAGTTTATCACCACCTTCAGCATAAAACGGTCAACCTGTGCTTCGGGCAGGGGATAGGTTCCTTCCTGCTCAATGGGGTTTTGAGTTGCCATTACAAGGAAGGGTTCATCCAGTTTAAAGGTTTCTTCTCCAATTGTAACCTGTCGCTCCTGCATGGCCTCCAAAAGTGCACTTTGTACTTTGGCAGGTGCACGGTTAATTTCATCAGCAAGGACGAAGTTGGCAAAGAGAGGACCTTTCTTTACAATAAATTCTTCTTTTTTCTGACTATAGATTAAAGTTCCCAGTAAGTCGGCAGGAAGCAGATCGGGTGTAAACTGAATACGGCTGAACTTGGCATCAATAACATTAGCCAGCGAGTTGATAGCAAGTGTTTTTGCAAGTCCCGGAACACCTTCCAGTAGGATGTGTCCATTTGCCAGTAAGCCAATCAACAGCCTCTCTGTCATATGTTTCTGGCCAATAATTACCTTATTCATTTCAAGGTAAATCATATCGATAAACTGACTTTCTTTCTGTATCTTTTCGTTTAATTCCCTAATATCGGTTTCTAACATGGTATTAAATGTTAATTTTTTTTGAAATGCAAAGATATTAAAGGAGTGTTTTTGGTCAAGTTAAAATTTGTTAAGGGTTTTGTTTTGCGGGTTATATTAAGATGCGAGTTGCGGGTTGCTCGCCTTTGCTTCGCTCCGGCAGGTAAAGTGGTTGCTGGATGCTTGTTGCCCACCTTTGCTGCGCTTCGGCGGGTAGACGGGTTGTGAGATTAGTTTCAAATAATACAATGACAACAATGATAACTTGACAACCTTATAACCTGATAACAATTCCAACTACCTAATCTCTCTTCCAAAAGGGGTAAGTGCAAGGCCGGCAAGTTTAAAGTGTTGATTTCCCCATGGGATGCCGATAATTGTAATATAAAATATTATTCCAAATCCAATGTGGGTAAGCATTATCCAAAAGCCACCCACAAAAAACCAGAGTACATTCATAAAAGTAGTAATGCAGCCCGAAGGTTTTTGTACCTGAACAACCTCACTGCCAAAAGGCCAAAGTGCAAGTATGCCAAGTTTAATAGTTTGCAAGCCAAAGGGTATTCCAATAATTGTAATCATCATTGCAATGCTAGCCAAAAAATACTCAATGGCAACGGCAAAACCGCCAAAAACTAACCAGATAATGTTACCTAAAAATTTCATATTTTTCAATTTGAGTATTCAAAAATAGACAAATATTTATGACTTCTCATTTATGTCTTTCTGAAAAGCCTTAACAATAGGTTGATTTTTATCTTAATAAATCTGATAACAAATTTTTGCTGTCCGAGTAATGTTCCATATATAAATAAGAAGGTATTGAAGATTGGTAAAATCAAGAGTACAAATATTGCTGCATCTATCCAAAAACTACTTTCCTCGTTGATGCCGAAAAGAACATCAATATATCGATGTACGTAAAGTGTTGAAAAACCACTTAGTGCAAAGGCAAGTAAAATAATTGCAACCTGAATATTGCTATTAATTCTCCAGTGAGTTTTTAATCTGTCCCAAAGTTTTTTAACCATAATATTTTAGAAAATTCAATTGCAAAGAAACCAAAAAAAGGATAGACTGTGGACTAGCCACATCTAGTTATTCTTAATATTTCTAAAATTGCCAAAGGCCTAACTTTGAACTCTCAATTAAAACATTTACAAAATTTACAATTTAGATAATTTATAAACAGTAGAATGAAGTCGTTAAAAAGCAACTGAATTTGAATGCAGTTGTCATATTTACATACTTTTGAAGTTTTTAAAACCAAATTAAAATGAAGAATTCCTTACTATTTGTTTTTCTCTTTTCACTTTTAATTTCAGTTCAGGCTGAAACCATCGAAAAGACTTATTATTTTTCCAACCCCAATATTGTAGAAGTTAATGAATACCAGCAAATTTTGTTTGGGAATGATTTGTTGACAGCTCCTGCAGGAGAACCTGCCATGCCTTATTCTTCGGTGAGTTTATTGCTGCCTCCCGGACATATTGCGACAAGCATTGAATTTATTGGTGAGGGCGAAATTGCCTTGCCGGGAAGTTACAAACTATGGCCCTATCAGCCCTCACGTCCTTTGTCGGAGGAAAGCAAAGCAGAATTTGTTAAAAACGAAAAACTTTATAGTACCGATGTTTCATATCCGAAACAACAAACAGGACGTCTTTCTACTCAGTTTTTAAATGGGCATGGACTGGCATTTTCCACTTTTACACCATTAAAATATAATCCTGCCAGAGGAACAATTTCATATTTCACTAAAGTGACTGTAATAATTGAAACTGCTCCATCAGCAAAAGCAGAAAAAGCACTTCAAAATCTGAGTTCACGCAATGGTGTAAAACAGAGTCTGAAAAGACTTGCACAAAACCCATCAATGATTTCTGCTTACCCCAAAAAATCAACTCGAAGCGATGAAAGTTACAAACTATTGATTATCACACCTGAACAATTTGAAGATGATTTTGATGAACTTAGAAACATCTATCTTTCGCGTGGAGTAGTATCGAAAATATTTACTAAAGAATATATTTTAGCCAATGTTGATGGTCAGGATTTGCCTGAGAAAATCCGTAATTTGATAATTTTGGAATATCAGGAATCAGATATTGAATATGTTTTGCTTGGTGGCGATGTTGAGCATATTCCTCACCGTGGTTTTTACTGCTACGCTGAATCGGGTGGCGGATATTCTGATAATGGTATTCCTGCCGACCTTTACTATTCGGGCCTCGATGGCAACTGGAACGACAATGGTGATGATAAATGGGCAGAGCCAGATGAGGACGACCTTCTTCCTGATGTTGCAGTAGCACGTTTTCCTTTTAGTAATTCAACAGAACTTGCTAATTTGACTAATAAAAGTATTTCGTATCAGAATTCACCTGTATTAGGTGAGTTTCAGAAACCCCTTTTGGCAGGCGAGCATCTTTACTCTGACCCCGAAACCTGGGGAAAAGATTACCTCGATCTATTAATTGGCGAACACGACGACAATGGTTATACCACTATTGGTATTCCCGAGGATTACAATATTGAAACCATGTACGAACACGATGCTGCCTGGAACGGTGGCGACCTGATAGACAAGGTAAATGAGGGCAAACAGTTTATTCATCATGTTGGGCATGCCAGTCCTTCTTACGTTGCTTATTTGTCGACCAGCGATATTACCGATGCCAACTTTTATGCAGCAAATGGAGTCGATCATAATTATACAATTATGCAAACACATGGCTGTGATTGTGGCTCTTTCGATAATAACGATTGTATTTTAGAAAAAATGGTGCTTATCCAGAATTTTGCTGTTGCAGTAGTTGGTAACTCGCGTTATGGCTGGTTCAACGAAGGGCAGACTGAGGGCCCTGCAGCACACCTTCATCGTGAAATGGTGGATGCAATGTTCAACGATGAAATTGCCCAAATTGGTAAAGCCTTTGCTGAAAGTAAAATACAAACAGCTCCTTGGGTGGAGGCCCCCGGCCAATGGGAGGAAGGTGCAATGCGTTGGAATTTTTACGATATTAATGTGCTTGGCGATCCTGCCATGAGCATTTGGAATAACGAGCCAATTGATATTAATGTGGATTACCCAGCAGAAGTTGCTTTGGGAACTCCTTCAATAGAAGTAATAGTAAGTTCCGAAGGCGAGCCGCTTGAGGGATTTAGTTGTGCTGTTATGAAAAATGGTCAACTACGTGCTAATGGGCTTACCGATGAAAATGGATTAGCAGTTTTAGTTTTTGATCCGCTGGTTACCCAATTGGGTGATGCCAGTTTAATTGTTAGTGGTTATAACTGTTTACCCGATACCAACGCTATTTTGTTTATTCCTTCAGGAGGACCTTATGTGGTTTATGCCGAAAATATTGTTGACGATGCTGCCGGAAATGCTAATGGCCTTGTTGATTTTGGGGAACATATTTTACTGGATCTTTCCTTGAGAAATGTTGGTAGCGATAAAGCATTAAATGTTAATGCTGCAATGTATCAGGAAAATTACGAATGGTTTACGATTACGGATGAAGAAGAGGCTTATGGCGATATCACTGTTGGAGATACCGTTATGAAACTACAGGCTTTTGCGTTTGATGTTGCCGACAATATTCCCGACCAAACAGTTTTGGAATTGTTTATCGATGCTTTCGATGGTAATGAAACATGGACATCCGATTTTCAACTAATTGCAAATGCACCGATTCTGGTTTCGGGTGAAATAATTGTTGACGATGCTTTGTCGGGCAATGGGAACGGACAATTAGACCCAGGCGAAATACTGGCACTTGAAATACCTGTTTCTAATAATGGTCATAGCGATTGTGAGTCTGCGGTGGCAAGTATTAGCACAACAAGTCCTTATGTTTTTATTGAATACAATACTCACAATCTGGGCGATTTGAATTTTGGTGATGAAACCAATGTAGTTTTTGAAATGGAAATTGATGAGTTTGCACCAATAGGTTCTCCCGTTGAATTTCAATTGGAAATGACAACTGGCGCCTACACCTTTGTTCAATCATATTTTATGACAATTGGAATAATGCGGGAAGATTTTGAGACAGGTGACTTTACGGAATTCGATTGGATTAATGCCGGAAATGAGCCTTGGGTAATTAGTTCCGAAAGTCCATACGAAGGAGCTTACAGTGCAAAATCGGGTAATATCTCCGATGACCAAAGTTCTGACCTAATGATTACCTTAGAAACAATTGGCGATGGTGAAATTAGTTTTTATCACAAAGTTTCTTCTGAAGATACATGGGATTTTTTAAGGTTTTATATGGATGGTAATATGCTTGGCGAATGGTCGGGAGAGGAAGATTGGGAACAGTCTACTTATGATGTTAGTCAGGGCTCTCACATTTTAAAATGGTCTTATGAAAAAGATCAGAACACGGCAGGTGGCAGCGACTGTGGTTGGTTAGACAATGTTGTTTTTCCTGCTACTACAACCATAATTAGTGTAAATGAAATTATTGGTAACAATAGTATTCTTGTTTACCCTAACCCGGGTAATGGTGTGTTTTATCTTAGTTCTGAATTTTTGAAAGATAATGCCAAAATAAATGTTTACGATATTAGTGGCAGACAGATACTAAACCAAATCAACTCAAACAACAATGCTATAATAAAACTGGATTTAAGTTTTGCCGAAAGAGGTTTATATTTTGTAGAAGTTAAGGCCGAAACAGGAAGTTTTGTTGAGAAAATTATTGTACAGTAGGTAAACAATATTCTTCCGGAATTATTTGCAAACGTTTATAACTGATTTAAAGCGTTTACAATTATTTATTATCTTTGGGCATATATAAATGCAATAAAATGATACCCAAAAAGCCTCATTTTTTAAAACACATTCATACAGCAGTTTGCAATGGTTGCTGGTTGTGGATATAAAGGAAATATGAGTGGGTAGGGTTCGGTTATTTTGTAGTTGGGGGTAATGAAAAAAAGAGCCAACCGCACAAATAGCACATTTGGTTTTTGCCGACACACAGGCAAACCCTGAAAAACCAAAAGAGCTGTTTTTTAGCCCACGCTCGGACAGAAAACGAAACAGAAAAAGTAACTTTACAAACTGAATAAAAGGACAAAAAATATAGATGGCAAAAAAAGTAATAAAAGAAAAAGCAATAGAAGAAACACTTTGGCAATCGTGTGACAAATTGAGAGGTTCAGTTGAGCCAGCAGAATACAAACACGTTGTACTTGGACTTATCTTTCTGAAATTTGCTAGCGATAAATTTGAAGAACGCAGAAAAGAACTGATTGCTGAGGGCAAAGAGAAATATGTGGAGATGAAAGATTTCTACACTATGAAAAATGTGTTCTTTTTAGATGAAATTTCTCGTTGGAGCTACATTATAAAAAATGCCAAGCAAAATGATATTTCATTAAAAATTGATACTGCATTAAATACAATTGAGAAAAACAACCCTGCTCTCAAAGGAGCTTTGCCTGATAATTACTTTTCTCGTTTAGCCTTAGACAAAACAAAACTCGCTTCATTATTAGATACAGTCAATGACATTGACACGCTAAAAGATGATGGACAAGATGTTATTGGTAGAGTTTACGAATACTTCTTGGGTAAATTTGCCTTAAAAGAAAGTAGCGGAAAAGGGAAAGGAGAATTCTACACACCCAAAACCATTGTAAATCTGATTGCCGAATTAATTGAACCATACAAAGGAATAATTTATGACCCTTGCTGTGGAACTGGTGGAATGTTTGTGCAGTCCATAAAGTTTATTGAAAACCACCAAGGAACTAAAAAAGAGGTTTCTATTTACGGACAAGAAAACACGCCTACAACTTACAAATTGGCAAAAATGAATCTTGCCATTAGAGGAATTTCGGCAAACCTTGGCGAAAAACACGCAGACACTTTTGCAAACGACCAACACAAAGATTTAAAAGCCGATTACATAATGGCTAATCCACCTTTTAATTTAAAAGATTGGAGAGGCGAAAATGAACTATTGGACGACCCACGTTGGATGGGCTATGAAGTACCGCCAAAAAGCAATGCCAATTATGGTTGGATTCTAAATATGGTTTCCAAACTTTCTGAAAATGGTGTTGCAGGTTTTATACTTGCCAATGGAGCCTTGTCTGGTGGTGGTGAAGAATATAAAATCCGTAGAAAACTAATTGAAAACAATTTAGTTGAAGCCATTATCATAATTCCAAGAAACACCTTTTACACAACCGATATTAGCGTAACGCTTTGGATTCTGAATAAAAACAAAAAAGAGAGAACCGCCCATATAAATAGCACGGATAAAAAATACCGTAAGCGTGAAAAGGAAATCTTGTTTATGGATTTAAGACGTTGGGGAAGCGAATACGAAAAGAAATATGTTCAACTAACCGAACAAGATATTGAAAAAGTGGCTTTGAATTATCACAACTGGCAGCAAACCGATTTTGAAACTTCTTATAAAGATGTTCCTGAATTTTGCAAATCAGCAAGTTTTGAAGATGTAGAAGCAAACGACTTTTCGCTTGTGCCAAGTAAATATATTGAGTTTGTGGATAAAGACAGCGGAATTGATTTTGATACCGAAATGAAACGTATTCAAAAAGATTTCACAACACTTTTGCAAGAAGAAAAAGACTCACAAAACCAATTGATTGATGCTTTTAAAACACTTGGATACGAATTATGAGCAAGAAAAAGCAGAAAATAGAGATAAAAGGTAGCGAAATTACTATTGTTAAATCTGAGAATGAAGATTATATTTCAATTACAGACATAGCCAAACATAAAAATGCTGAAGCTACGGGCTTGGTTATTTCCCATTGGATGAGTACACGATATACAATTGAATTTATGGGATTATGGGAAAAGATGCACAATCCTAATTTTAATGTTACGGAATACAGTAACATTAGAAATGCATCTGGCTCTAATGGTTTTATTCTTTCCAGTAAAAACTGGATTAACAGCACCAATGCAATTGGAATAGTTGCAAAAGCAGGACGATATGGTGGAACCTATGCTCATAAAGATATTGCCTTTGAATTTGCATCGTGGATTTCTGCCGAATTTAAACTCTTTTTAATAAAAGAGTTCCAAAGACTTAAAGATGAAGAATTAAAACAACTGGGCTGGGATATAAGGCGTAACCTTACAAAAATTAATTATCGAATTCATACTGATGCCATTAAAGAAAATCTAATTCCAGAAAATTTGAGCAAACATCAAATAAACTTTGTTTATGCAAGCGAAGCCGATGTTTTAAATATGGCACTCTTTGGTAAAACAGCAAAGCAATGGCGAGATGCTAATCCTGACAAAAAAGGAAATATTAGGGATTATTGCAATGTTACTCAACTTGTATGTTTAGCAAATTTAGAAAATCTGAATGCTGTTTTTATTAATGATGGATTAGAGCAAAGCGAACGGTTGGTAAAACTCAATCAAATTGCTATTTCGCAAATGAAAATACTACTTGATGATAAATCTGTAAAAATGTTAAACCCTAAAAACGAGAATACAGATGAGTAGTTATAAGCGTTTGGGAGATTTCATACAGTTGGTGGATAATCGGAATAAAGATTTAGCAGTTACAAAAGTTTGTGGACTTAGTATGGAAAAACATTTTATTCCATCTATTGCAAACACAAATACGGTTGATTTGTCAAATTATAAAATAGTAGAAAGAGGACAATTTGGCTTAATTCTTATGAAAGTAGGCAGAGACAATAAAGTTTCCGTTGCAATTCTTGAAGATGAAGATACTGTATTAATTTCACCTGCATATCACGTTTTTGAAATTATTGACAAAACAATATTACTGCCTGATTTTTTAATGATTTGGCTTTTAAGACCTGAGAATGACAGATGGTTGGGTTTTATAAGCGTTAGCAGTATCAGAGGAAGTATTACATTTGAGGAATTTGGAGATATTAGACTTCCAATTCCAAACATCGACGAACAAAAAAAATATGTAGCACTTTACAAAGGCTTGCTAAACAACCAAAAAGT
>JAOZNY010000122.1 GCA_029933565.1 Bacteroidales bacterium | reverse complement strand
TTTTATTTATTGTTAAATGTTATTTATTGAAGTTGTTAAATTTGAATATCTCGTAGTTTAAAATTGAAAAATTGATTTCCGATAACTCCCATCTTGAGAGGGGAATAAGGGGTGTGTCATTAATAATTTAATCATTTTTACAATTTTTTTAACTTATTTCCTTTAACTTTTAACAACTTTATTATTTTAATTTCCTGACTCCTATTTCGAAACCATATTTTTTACTTCATTTATTTTATCCATTCTTGCTGAATAGTTTTTTCCTTTGTTGAGTTTAGAAGAAACCAGCATTAAAGCCTGTTGACTAATTTCGTATGCCTGCTGTGGATCGTCGATTGCAAATTGGTTATTATTGCTTGAATTATTAAAGCCAATGGCCAAAGCAATGAGGATTGCTACAGTTGCAGCAACAGAAGTTAACTGCCAGAGGATTCTGTTTTTGCTTTTGGGATGTGAAAATTCTTCAGGCGTTTCAACAGATTTTCGCATAGCAATTTCTGTAAAGAAACTTGATTCAGCATCAGTTTTGTTTTCTTTTTTAAGTAGTTGTTTAAGCAGTTTTTCTTCCTCGATAGTAGAACTGCCTTCCCAATACTTTTGTTTTAGTTCTTTAATTTGCGATTCCATATCCTTCTATTTTTTGAAATGAAGACCTTATTTTTTGTCGGCTACGATGAACCGAAACTTTTACATCTGACAGGCTTAACGACATAATATCAGCAATTTCCTGATATGTAAATTCTTCAACTTCTCTCAGGTGAAAAATTTCACGATTTTTTTGAGATAGTGTAGCCATAATTTTATCGAGCCAAACCTTGCTGTCGTTTAAAATAGATTGGTGGTCAGTTTCATCACTCACCGAAATTAGTTTGGCCGAATCGGCCTCAATGGTAAACCTATTTGTTTTTACCCAGTCGTAGCATTGGTTGCGAGTAATTCGTAGTGCCCACGATTCGTGGCTGTTAATGTCTGAAAGCAAGTTTCGCTTTTTCCAAATTTTAAGTAAACACTCCTGTACAACATCCTTTGCTGTGTCGCTATCCTTAAGTATCGAAAGAGCATACCGATACATTTTTTGACTAACCGGCATTATTTTATTTTCAAATATAGTTTTCGACATTTCAGAAAGGAGACGATGCGATTTGTGCAAAGTTACAATGAAAGGATGATTTATTCGTGATGCTGTTTTTAACCTATTTTTGTTAATTGAATTTTTAAAAGATAAAACCTTGACTCCGGAAATAAAAATACTGGAAACTCCCCGCGATGGTTTTCAGGGTATTGCGGAATTTATTCCTACTCAAAAAAAAATTGAATTTATCAATTTATTGTTGAATTGTGGTTTTCACACTGTTGAGGTTGGAAGTTTGGTTTCTCCAAAGGCAATTCCGCAAATGGCTGATACTATTGAACTGCTTGAGAAACTTGATTATTCCAAAACAAGATCGCGCATTGCAGTTCTCGTTGCTAACAAAAGTGGTGGCAAAAAGGCAATGGATTTTGAAGTGATTAACGATTTAATTTTTCCATTTTCAGTTTCCGAAACTTTTTTAAAGAAAAACATAAACCAAGGTTTTGATGAAGCCGAAAAAACCATCGACTTTTTACAAAACATTTGTATAAAAAATAATAAACAGTTGTTGCCTTATCTCTCAATGGGATTTGGCAACCCTTACGGCGATGAATGGAGTTTGGAGGTATTGCATTTTTGGACAAATAAATTCCTTTCGAAAGGAATAAAAATATTACCAGTATCTGATATTATGGGTGAAGCAAGCCCTGAGGAAATCGGAAAAGTATTTACTTCTTTGATAAAACAATTTCCTGAAATTGAATTTGGATTGCATTTACATTCGCGTAAGGAAACCGCCATAGAAAAAATAGATGCAGCTTATAAAACAGGGGTGAGGCGTTTCGATACTGTTCTTGGAGGCTTGGGTGGTTGCCCCATGACAGGTAAAGAACTTATTGGAAACCTGCCTTTAAGTACACTTACTGATTATTGTGAGGAAAATGAAATTGAGACAGGGCTGGAAGTTCAAAACCTTAAAACAACTTTGCAATTAAATAGTAAATTAGTTAATTTTGTGAGATGATAATTCCTTTACTTCATAGAGTGACAGAAGGACTTGAAAAGTTTAGCATTTCGTATATTTTATCAGGTAGTGGTGCAACATCCTGAAATTAAACACATTCAATCTACTTAAATAAATATGAAAGACACCTCAACAAAGATTCACAAAAAGCAACTGGAAATCTACATGGCTAAAAGTGCGGGTGAGAGATTGACAATTTGCCTTGAAATGATTGATTTTGGTCGTACTTTGGCTGAAACCAAAATAAAGGAAGAAAACCCAAATATTACAGCATCCGATTTAAAAGCAGAAGTGTTTAAATTATTCTACAAAAATGACTTTGAAGGTGAAGAACTGGAGAAGATTGCAGATTGGTTAAGATTAGAATAATTTGGAGATCGTCGTAATATCCTTAATCTTCACTTCATCAATTATCCGAACCTCATATTCCGAAATTTGCTCCAACCCTCCCATAAAAATTTGCTCTTTCCTAAAAGTCATTTTACTGCCTAGGATTTTCCTTTCACTAGCATGAAATTCTCTTGCGCCGGTTTTTTCAATAATTTCAGAAATATTATTTGCCCTTATCCCTGAACCCGGCATTATTATTATTCGTTTCCCTGCTTGTTTTACGAGTTTATTTAAAAGGGACTTGCCATCTATGGCTTTATTTTGGGCACCGGAAGTTAAAACTCTGTCAACACCAATTTCAATTAACTCTTTTAATGCTTCCTCTTGATTAATGCACATATCAAAAGCCCTGTGAAATGTAACCGACATGGGTCTGGCAAGTTCTGTTATTTCCTTTGTCAATTCCTTATTTATACTTCCATCAGATTTTAAAAAGCCAATAACCACTCCGTCAACACCAGTTTCTTTACAGAATAAAATATCGCGTTTTATTATTTCAATCTCATTTTCGGAATAAAGGAAATCTCCACCTCTAGGTCGGATTAAAACATTCAAATCTATTTGAAGAAGTTCGCGGGCAAGACTTATTTCTCCCATCGAAGGTGTTGTTCCTCCTTCGTAAAGATTGGAACAAAGTTCAACTCTGTGTACTCCTCCCTTCTGCGCATTTAATGCACTTTCGAGAGAGTTTGCACAAACTTCTATTTTAATTGAAGACATTCTTAAGCGATAAATTCAGCCAAATTTCCTGCTTTATTAACCCTAACTCCTTTTTCAGTTTCGTGTAATGTGCAGGCCTCATTGTAAATATCGTGCTCAAAGAACAGGATGTAATTATTCTCAACTGCCTCTGTATAAAAACGTTCACGGTCTTTTAAAGTAAGCAACGGACGTGTGTCGTAGGCCATAACCCATGGCATTGGAATATGCGCCGTTGATGGCATAAGGTCAGCCATAAAACAAACGGTTTTACCATTAATTTTTATTTGAGGAATTACCTGCCCGTCGGTGTGGCCACTGTAAAGTTTAAAATCTATATTTGGGATGTGCTCACCTTCAGTTTCAATTAAGTTAAGTCTTCCACTCTCTTCAATCGGAAAAATATTTTCTTTTAAAAAGGATGCCTTCTCCCTTCTGTTTGGTTTTGTTGCCCAGTCGTATTGTTGTTTGCTGGTCCAGTAAGTTGCATTCGGAAATGCCAGTTCAAAACCATCTTCTTCTGACTTCTTTTTAATGCTTCCACCACAGTGATCAAAATGCATGTGGGTTAAAATAACATCGGTTATTTCCGCAAACGAAAATCCTGCTTTGTTGAGTGATTTTTCCAGAGTATCGTCTCCATTAAGATAATAATGCTTCAACCATTTTTCATCCTGTTTTTCGCCGATGCCGTTGTCGATTAGTATTTTTCTTTTACCATCAACCACTAAAAGACATCGCATGCTCCAATTACAGAGATTATTTTCGTCGGCCGGATAAGATTTGTTCCAAAGTACTTTAGGCACAACGCCAAACATTGCACCTCCGTCTAATTTAAAATTTCCGGTTTCTATGGGGAATAATTGCATAATTTCTTTCTTTATTGAAAAGCGAAAGTAGAAAAAAACAGGACACTGATTTTTTATGATTTTTATGAATGCTTATGATTTGATTATTCGAAGTGCAGTATTATTAGAAGCAAAATCATAACACATCAGTTTAATTAGTGTAAACAGTGTCAAAAAAAACCAGACGCAGATTTATTATGATTTTCATGATTGGATATGAATTTGTAATAAAAAAGACAAATAAAATCTTAATAAATCAGTCTAATCAGTCCCATCAGTGTCCCGTTAAAAAAAGGATACGGATTTTTATGATTGCTTAAGATTCGATAAATCAAGATAAAAAATTGATATTTTTGCCTCAAAATAGTCTTATGAAAATTAGCACAGTATTAGCGTTAACATTTTTTGTTTTAATTGTTCTTGTTAGTGAATCGTGCAAAAAAGATGAAGTTGATGATTATTTGGTTTGCGGAAACTGTAGCAATTCTGAAATAAGTGGAATTTACACAGGCAACGGACAGTATTATACTGATGATGATCCGGAGGTGACAGAAAATGCAGATGTAAAATTGAATCTTAACAATCTTGAAAATAATTTATTCGAAGCAAAAGTTGAAGTTTTGGATAAATTTTCTAAAACCTATTTTGTTCAAAAGGAAGAAGGCAGTGCTGCAATAACAATAAGCGGAACCAACGAATCGATTAACCTAACAATTTATAAGAAAAATAACGAATACAGAATTAATGGAACAGCAAAAGTGTATCACACTCAAGGCGACTCATTATTTCTAGACCATTCAGTTTCGTTTACAGTTTTTAAGTAGTTATTACTTAATTATTGCGCAAGTTCAGTTGGAATTACTGCGGCTTCAGCAGGAGTCTGACCCGTAAGAGCAGTCATAAAAACAAATATGTCCTCCACCTGTTCAGCCGTAAGATCTTTATTTAATTCAGTTTTACCCATAATTTTTATTGCCATCCTCAAATCAGTAACGCTGCCATCATGGAAATAAGGAGCAGTTTTTTCTATATTTCTTAAAATGGGGACGTAAAACATAAATTTATCAGATTCAACTTTTGTCTCTTCAAATTTTCCATAATCGACATTACTGCTACCCGTTAGTTCCCAATAATCGCCAAATAGGGCAAATTTTTGAAGCATGCTTCCACCCAAAAGACTTCCTGTATGGCATGCAATGCAGCCCTGGTCCATAAAGGTTTTAAGGCCTTTTTTCTCCTGATCGTTTAGCGCATTTACATCATTTGACAGATAGTTATCAAATTTTGAAGGAGTAAGCAAAGTCCTTTCAAAGGCAGCAATTGCATGGCGAATATTTTTGTATGTGAATGGATCTTCTTCATCAGCATAAGTTTCAGCAAAAAGATTCTGATACATTTCTACTTTCTTTAGTCTGTCGATTAAAAACTGTTCGTTTGGAATTGCCATTTCAGCAGGATTTAAAATTGGGCCACCTGCTTGTTCTTCAACATCTTTGTTACGCCCATCCCAAAATTGTGCTCCTTTTAATGCAGCATTAAAAACCGTTGGTGAGTTACGAGTTCCAGGAATTCCATTGTCACCAGGCGATGTGGCTAAATTATCGACACCGTAGGTTGCAATGTTGTGGCAAGTATTACAACTTTGGGTTTCATCTTTCGAAAGTCTGTTGTCGTAATAAAGAATCTTCCCCAATTTTATTTTAGCATCAGTTAATGCATTCTCAGGGTTAGGCGCTTCGGTGGGCAAAACCTTAAAAAACATTTGTGCCTTTGCCAATAAATCTTTATCGGCTTGCGATACTTCAGTAGTTTTTTCCTTGGTTTCTTTTTTTTCTTGATTTCCCGTACAACTAAAGAAAACAAATGCTGGTAGCATTAATAGAAGTGTAATTTTTTTCATTTGTATACTATTTTGGTTATTTGATGCTAAATTAGCAAGAAAATCTAATATTGTGTTTTAATCAAGTTTACTAAGTGCAAACTCCCATGCACCTTTTGCTACAGCTGCTGAAGTTCCGAGTAAATTTATGCCAACTCCAACCTTCTTAATTTGTGAGAACTTCACAGTATCGTTAGTGAATGGTACCTTTATCTCTTTGCTTTCATCAATTAAAAAGTCGCTTAAGCATTGTGGGTTATTGAGGTTGTAGGCGTAGGTTTCGAGCCTTTGCATTGTTCCTCCTTTTGCTTTCTCAAACTTACCATTCATTGTGTCAACGGCAGTTTGCAGAAATAATTCGTTAGCACCAGCAAGTCCGCCACCAATTACTACCAAACTATCGGTTAATGTTACGGCATTGGCCATTGCTTCACCTAGTACTTTTCCAAAATATTCCCAGGCGTTGATTGCTGCTTCTTTATTACCTTTTTTTTGTCCCTTTCCAATTCTGTAAATCTCAAATGGCTCAGGAGTATTTTCGGGCATGCATTCAGCAAAGTCACCATATAGTTTTTTAATACCTCTTATACTTAAAACTTCTTCAACACTTTGCTTTGGGTTGAAGGGATTAGAAAATCTGTTTATTTCAGCCCCGGCAGAGTTGTCGCCAAGCCATATTTTACCATTACTTACCAAACCGCCGCCAAAGCCAGTTCCAAGTGTTACACCTAAAAGATTTTTGTATTGATGTAGATTTTTGTTTTCTGTGAGTTTAGAGTTTATTTTTGGCAACAATCCTGAAACTGCTTCGCCAAGAGTAAATAAATCACCATCGTTGTTAATAAAAACAGGGATTTTGAATTCGTTTTCCAGCATTTGTTTAAGTGCCACGCCCCCTCTAAAAAATGGAAGGTTTTCCAAATCTCCTATAATTCCATTTTCATAATCTGCCGGACCGGGAAAACAAAAACTAATGGCATCGGCTTTTTCTCCCGAATTATTCAGGACTTCTTTAAACCCTAGAATCAGTTTTTTTAAAAACTCATCCAAATTCTGCGATGCTGTTTTTATTGAAAATTCATTACATACCACTCCTTGCTTGATTGAAGAGAAAACCAGATTTGTTCCCCCTGCATCAAGACTTAGTATTGTTTTTGTTGTCATTGTTGTCGTAGTTATCGGGTTGTCATTGTTATCTTTGTTGCTGCTGTCAGTTATCAAGGCAGATTGATTTTATAACTTAACAACTCAAAAACCATAAATGAAACACCTGCTAAACGCATATGTTTTTGTTACTATTATTTTAAATGTTTTAACTGTAAAGATAAACGATTATTCAAAACCCTTAATGAAATGCCGGACTTTAGCAATGGTCTTTTTATTGAAACCAATAACTCAACAACAACGACAACCTGATAACTCTTAATGTGCCTCCAGCCAATTACTTCCTGTGTTCATGTCAACAACCACCGGAACATCAAGTTTAATGGCATTTTGCATTTTCTCATTAACGATACTTTTTAATTCGTCAAGTTCATTAAGTCTGGCATCGAACACAAGTTCGTCATGCACTTGAAGAATCATCTTCGATTGCATTTTCTTTTTTTTCATTTCTGCAAAAACATCAATCATCGCAATCTTAATCATGTCTGCCGAAGAGCCTTGTATTGGGGCGTTAATTGCATTCCGCTCAGCAAAGCCACGCACAATGGCATTACCCGAATTAATATCTTTCAAATATCTTCTTCGGCCCATTATTGTTTCTACAAAACCATTTTCACGAGCAAACAAAATTGACTCGTCCATATATTTTTTAACTCCTGAATATTGCTCAAAATAATTGTCGATAATTTCCTTTGCTTCCTTGCGGGAAATATTAATCCTTTCAGAAAGACCAAAGGCTGAAATACCGTAAACCAACCCAAAGTTCACCGTTTTTGCATTGCGGCGCATATTTGTATCAACTTCTTCGAGACTAACACCAAAAACTTTTGCAGCAGTTGCTGTGTGAATATCCAGTCCCTGATTAAAAGCATCTACCATTCCTTTGTCTTTGCTCAGGTGGGCAATTATCCTCAATTCTACCTGCGAATAGTCGGCAGCGAGCAAGGTAAACTCATCGTTTCGTGGAATAAATGCTTTTCTTATTTCTCTTCCTCGCTCGGTGCGGATGGGAATATTTTGCAGATTTGGATTATTTGAACTTAGCCTGCCGGTGGCTGCAACAGCCTGATTGTAAGATGTGTGAATTCTGTTGTCGCGCGGATTAACTAATTCAGGTAGCGCATCAACATAAGTTGATTTTAGTTTTGTTAGCGAACGAAACTCCAGTATTTTAGAAACTATAGGATGCTTTTTCTCCAACTTAACAAGGATTTCCTCTCCTGTTGAATATTGACCTGTTTTGGTCTTTTTTGGTTTGTCCGAAACTTTCAACTTCTCAAAAAGGATAACTCCCAATTGTTTTGGTGAAGCGATATTGAATTTTTCTTCTGTTATTTCATAAATTTCACTTTCAGTTTTTTCAATATCCTTTCCTAAATCAACGCTAAAAGTTTTTAAAGTGTTAATGTCTAAGTTTACGCCTTCTGCTTCCATCGATGCCAAAACGGGAACGAGAGGAACTTCAATTTCGTCGAATAATTTGCGGGTATTTGTTTCTTGAAGTAAAGGTTCAAAAACATCTTTCAACTGAAGAGTGATGTCGGCATCTTCGGCAGCGTATTCCTTCACCTTTTCCAAATCAACATCGCGCATGCTCAACTGATTTTTACCTTTTTTGCCAATTAAACTTTCAATTGGAACCGGCTTGTAATTCAGATAAGTTTCTGATAGATAATCCATGCCATGCCTAAGGTCGGGCTGCAAAAGGTAGTGGGCCAGCATAGTGTCGAAAAACTTGCCTTTAACCTCAATGTCGTACCATTTTA
>JAOZNY010000359.1 GCA_029933565.1 Bacteroidales bacterium | reverse complement strand
TCTATACTAGAGCAAGGTGATTATCCTATTTCAATTTGAAATAAGTTGTCATGATGGTAATAGGCTATAAAAATAAAAAAACTGCTGGCGACATAAATTGACATACCTTATAATGTATCTTTGTCCAAAAGACCTGTAATATGTCCAAAAGAGAATCAATATCCCGCTACTTTATAATCATTAAAAAACTACGTAAATATGCTGCCACATTCAAGGAAATAATGAATGAACTTGAACTAGAATCAGAAATACAATCTTATAATTTTAGGGTTTCAAAAAGAACATTTCAACGTGACCTAGAAGATATCAGGTTCATTTTCAATATTGACATTCAATACGATTTCTCAAGGGGTGTATATTTTATTGATTCTGAAGATCAATCCGAAGTGCAAGAACGAATATTTGAGGCCTTTGACACATTTAACGCATTGAATATATCAGACAGGTTATCAAAGAATATACATTTTGAAAAGAGAAACCCACAAGGGACGGAGAATCTTTACGGCCTTTTACATGCAATAAAAAACAAAACCCAAATTGTATTCACACATCAAAATTATTGGGAGAATAGAACCGCAGAAAGAAGAGTAGAGCCTTATGCACTTAAAGAATTCAAAAACCGTTGGTATTTGCTTGCTCACGATTTGAAAGATGATACAATAAAAAGTTTTTCTTTAGACAGAATGACAAACCTGGAAATATCAAAAAGGCCATTTCAAACAGTTAAGGACTTTAATGTTAACGAGTATTACAAATATTGTTTTGGTATTGTAAGCCCAAATGAATTAAAACCTGTAGAAGTAGTTTTGTCTTTTGATCCATTTGAGGGAAAATATATTAAATCTTTACCCATTCATCAATCCCAACAAATATTAGTTGATAATGAGAATGAACTAAAAATCAGTTTATTCATTATAATTACCCATGATTTTATTATGGAAATTCTTTCGCATGGAGATCAGGTAAAAGTTATTAAACCAAGCAGTTTTATTAAGAGACTTAAAAATATTTATCAGAGTGCGAAAGACCAATATTGATGATTACAATACACCTTCCTTAGAAAACTAACCCTATTGATCCTTATTTAAACTCACCCCGCTTTTTGATGTGGATGAGAATTTGGGTTTACTCTCGTTGCCTCAGTAAAACTAATAGAATCATTTAATAATAATAACATTAAGTCTACTACGACATTTATTGGCGTAGTGATGGTGTTCCTTTGCAACAAATATTAAAATGGTTTATGAAATGAGTTTAGAACTAAAAAAAGTTAAAGTAGAATTTTTACAAAAGCAGGAAAACCTTGAAAATGCAAAGCGTATTTTAAAAACTGAATTTATCGGAATCGATAAAATAATTGACGAAGTGATTGAAAATGTTAGTTCCTGGTATAATTTATCTGAAATCCAGGAAAAGCCGTTGGTAATTAATTTATGGGGACTAACAGGAGTTGGTAAAACATCTTTAATTATTCGATTGGTAGAATTATTAAATTTTAGAGATCAATTTTTTAGGTTCGATTTGGGCGAGAAAGAAGGCAGGTTTTCATTTAGAGGATCCTTAGAAGACTTATGTGAAAATAATGACTCATCCCCTGTAATTATTGCTTTAGATGAATTTCAACATTCAAGAACAGTTGAAGGGCCATTCAGGAAAGAGATTAGCACTGACAAAAATAGGATGATCTGGGAACTAATAGATTCAGGAAAAGTTCAGTACATTAACTGGAGAAGAGGTTTGTGGTATCTAGTGGATCATATTAAGAAACTTGAGCATCTTTTGAAGGCAGGCGTTAAAGTGAAGAATGGAATTGTTGTTTCGGGGGGTAATTTGTTTTGTAAAGAAATGGGTATCGAATTAGAAGATGACGAAGAATTGTTTTTTGTTTCTGACTCAGCATATGATACAATATTAGATATTGCTGGTGAATATTTTAACATGCACCTACAAAAGGACTTATCTAATTTATTGCATAAATATTCAGGTGAAGAGACGATTAACTTTTTAAACAAAGTACTTAAATATGGGAAAAGACCATCTGAAAAGAACTTTACAAAATCCTTGATTTTTATACTCGGTAATATTGATGAGGCATATGCAATGAGCAGTAATTTTAGTGCTGATGTAGATGCCGATGAATTTCATAAACAATCATTGAAAATTACAGTGCCAAAAATTAAAAGAGCATTACAAACACGATTCAGAGATGAACAAATAGCAAGGCTTGGTAATATCCACATTATTTATCCGGCTTTAAATAAAAAT
>JAOZNY010000121.1:5553-8853 GCA_029933565.1 Bacteroidales bacterium | reverse complement strand
AGAAAGTCACAGACTTTTGTTTATTGGAAAGGCTAAGTTGCAAACTTAGCCTAGGTTTTTGGACTTGAAAGGGCTAAGTTGCAAACTTAGCCTAGGCTTGGGACTAGAGCCCAGACTTGGGTCTAGCATGAGTATCATTTTGTTTTGTTATTCAAAAAAAGCCCTCCCGAATAAACGAGAGGGCTTTCCATTTCCAATTGTTCAAACAATTAATGAACTATAAGTTTTTTAACTGCACGTTTTCCATCTTCGCTAATGATATTTACAAAGTAGATACCTGTTGTAAGATCACCAGTATTAAGTTGAACTGTACTGTTAGCATTGAAGTTTGCATTTGTTTTAGCAATCATTCTTCCAGTAATGTCAGCAACATAAATTACAACTTCTGAGTTGAAAACATCACCATCTGAACGAACGCTTACGTTTCCTGATGTTGGGTTAGGATAAAGAACAATGTTAGCATTGTAAAGAACATGCTCATCCAATCCATCAACATAATAAGGACCACCTGCTAGTTCAATATCACCAAGAAGTGAGTTGTCGCTCCAGTTGTTTCCGTTACCATACCAAACAGTTTGGTACTCACGACCAACACCTAAGTCTGAATCATTGTTTCCAAGACTCCAGCCAATAGTTCTTCCTTTACCAGGAGCAAAACCTAACTGAGCCCAACCTAAACGAATCTCAATTGAATAACCGTCACTAGTTATTGTCCAAATAGACTCCTCATCAGTAATAGCAACTCCGTCAGCTTTCGCCCAAAGTTCAGATTCTCCAAGAGCATCCATAATCAACTGAGTATCGAAACTCTCTGCTGAATAAGTACCATCTTTACTGTTGTCACCATCAATATACATTTCAATTGCATCGTTGTCCCATGGATTGTTGGTTCCTTCAACAACTGCATCCACAACGTGAGCAGCAATATAAAGGTTATCAGCATCCCACAAAAGTCCCCATGTTACTGTATTGTTATTTGGTCCATCACCAGCAGCAAGAATATCGCTACCATAAGCAAGGTCGAACTCACCTAAGTCACCATCAATGGTTGGAGGTGTATCAGTATACTGAGCTGATGCAACAGCATCACCAGTAAGTGCTTCACTAAATGAATATTCACCTGTAATACAGTCAAAGGTTACACGGTAACGTCCCATTACAACCGGAATCATTGCTCCACCAAGTGTAGCAGTTCCTGAAGGGAATTGAGGCGCACTCCAACTTACAGTACTTGATCCATCTTTACGGAAAACTGAAAGATAAGAATTATCAAAATCATAAGTTCCAACATAAGTTGTTGTATTTTCGTAAGCTAGTTGATTACGAAGTTTAACATCGCCATATGTTTCGTTGTAAATGCTAACACAACCACAACTTAAGGCACCATAGTTAAGGTCTCCGAAAGAGGAAGTTTCATCATAATTCTGCATTCCACCATTCCATACAAGTCTGTAATCTGCTTTAACAGCAATTATATCAACAGTTGCAGAAGTACCGGTTTCAGGAGTAACTCCAAGTGCGGCAAAAGGAATTCCAACTTCAACACTATAACCGCCATCAGTAGTAACTGCGTTAGCAAGTACTTCAATTCCCTCAGGACCTTTTACAACTACAAAAGTACCATCAGGTTTAACCTTTACATGAATAGCAGAGCCACCATAAGTTCCTGATTTAGTAGCATCAAAAAATACATCAATTGCATCATCACCGCCTATTTCAGCATCAGTTACATCTACACCAACATACATATAATCAGCATTCCATGCAGCACCAAAGAAAACTTCAATTGGCTCTTCAGGTACAGTACCATCAGCAGCAGCAGCAACAGCCTGAGAAATATCCCAATCTGCTTCGTCTAGATTACCATCAACATTAATTGCAAATACTTCAGGAGCAATAATTGCATTTCCTAAGCGCTCAAAATTAAAGTCGTGTGAAACACAGTTATAAGTAATATGATATTTACCACCTGGCACATTAAATTGTACAGCAGCATCGTTTACAGCTTGACCTGATGGAAAAGTTCCACCCCATACATCAGTAAATGTAGGATCGGCATCCATACGGAATAATAATAAGGTGCTGGAAGTAAAGTTATAAGTTAATGAGAATTGACTTGGGTACATTGGATCGCGAACCAAATAAACATCAGTTGGAACATCTGTACCATCATCACCCCATGTATTAAAATCACCTACCATACCTACTTCACCACAAACATCACCATTAGGAATAAAATTGTATGCTAAAGTTGTATAGTCGAAAGTAACATCATAAGTACCGGCAGTTAAGAAAATATTAGCACCACCAACCTCTGCTGTTCCAGATGGGAATGAAGGTCCACCCCAGTTAATTGTCCAGTCAGCGTTCTCACGGAATTTAACTTCTGAATCATTAGGCCATGAACGAGTAAGTTTCCATAAATTAGGATTCATATCATCTCTATGCATTACTGCATCACCATTCCATCCGTTAAAAGCACCAATCATACTTACAGGACCTGAAGTAGTAGTAAATGAATATTCTCCTGTTTCGCAGTTAAAAGTAACAGCATAATCAGTAGTCATTCCTTCATCAGTTAATGGAACTTTAATATTTGGACCATCTTGTTCTCCAACACCTGTTGGCCATCCAGCACCACCCCAGTTGGTTCCCCAATCAGATCCTGCGCGGAATTTCATTTCAATTGTATCGTTGGCATCACCATCCATATCAGCAGTAAGTGTAAGAATTACGCTCCACTCATTTGGATTTGTATGACTACGGTTCATCCAGTAATCTTCGGCCCAACCGTTGAATTCGCCAATAAGACCCATATCAGCACAAGTTGCTGAGTAAGAATACTCGCCTGTACCACAGTTAAATGAAACAGCCCAAGTACCATAAGGAACTGGAATGTTTGCTCCATCTGCCACAGCGGTTCCTGATGGGAATTCATCTGATCCCCAATTGGTTCCCCAATCGTGGTTAGCACGGAATTTCATGTCAACAAATCCACTGGCATCGCCGTCCATTGTTGTATCAACAGTAATAATTTGAACAAAAAGGTCGTTTTCACCAGGAACACGCATCATCATGATGTCGTCAGCCCACTCGGTCATTTCACCAATTAATCCAATATCTCCACAAGTAGATACAAATGCATATTCACCTGTTGAACAGTTGAATGTTACCGCCCAGGTTCCATAAGGAACAGGAATATTTGCACCATCAGCAATAGCTGTACCTGTTGGAAACTCATCTGAACCCCAATTGGTTCCCCAATCGTGATTAGCACGGAATTTCATCTCAACAAATCCG
>JAOZNY010000121.1:0-5453 GCA_029933565.1 Bacteroidales bacterium | reverse complement strand
ACCCCAATTGGTTCCCCAATCGTGATTAGCACGGAATTTCATCTCAACAAATCCGCTGGCATCGCCATCATTTGTTGTGTCAACCGAAATAATTCCTGAAAACAAATCAGGGTTATTCATGTCGCGGGTCATCATAACATCGTCGGCCCACTCGGTCATTTCACCAATCAGTCCAACTTGGCCACATTGGCTCATAGCATTGAATGAAACTAAACTGCCCATCAATACCATTAAAAGTAGAATTTTTCTCATTTTACTAAAATTTTAATTAAAAATATTGCTCTTTTTTTTACCCCGCTAAAGTAGTAGCTTTTTGGTAACTTTACTAATCATAGCCATTTCAATTCACTATTAATGCGCATAGTCAGTCTAAATAAATTTAAATTACTTATTTCAATCGTTTGTTATAAAATTATTATCAATGTTTTACTTCTTGTTTATAATGTATTGAAATAAATAGGACCAATGATAAGTCAATTTTCATCAATGATTTACAAAGGGCTGAATTACAACTATATAATATCATTTCTAAACTCTGAAAAACTCTTAATAATATTGTTTAATTTTATGCATGTGAAATGTTAGCCACTACACCTCTATGTTAACAAATCTTAAAATAGGTATTTTTGCCATAAGAAATTAATTATACACAAATAATATTATATGTTTTATGATTACTAAACTATTAAAAAACAAAGTTTTACTGGTTTTGTTCGTTAGTTTTTTAGGGCTTGGAATTATACAGGCTCAAGAGAGAACAATTACCGGTAAGGTAACAGACAAACAAATAGGGGAAACTCTTATTGGTGTTAATGTTACCCATGCTGACGACCCTTCAAAGGGAACTGTTACTGACATTGACGGGAATTATCAGATTACTATTCCCGAAGGTGTTACAGCCCTTTCGTTCTCTTATGTAGGTTATACTACACAGGTTGTAGAGATAACTTCTGATGTAATAAATGTAAAAATGCAAGCTGGTGAGCAACTTGAAGAAGTTGTGGTAATTGGTTACGGTTCTCAATCGGCCAAAGAGGTAACCGGTGCTGTTACAAGTGTAAAAGCCGAAGATTTTAATCAGGGTAACATCAACGACCCTATTCAATTAATTCAGGGAAAAGTTGCTGGACTTTCGATTGCCAAACCGGGTAACGACCCCAACCAGAGTTATAATATAAGGTTAAGGGGACTTTCTACTTTTGGTGCAAACACCGAACCATTGATTATTATTGATGGAGTGCAGGGTGCTGATCTCAACTCAGTTGACCCTGATGACATTGCTTCTATGGACGTTCTGAAGGATGCTTCAGCAACATCTATTTATGGAGCACAGGGTGCATCTGGTGTAATTATTATTACAACAAAAAAAGGAACCTATGTAGAAGACGGGAAACAGTTTAATGTAAATTTCAATTCGGCACTAACAACAGAATCAGTTTCAAGAAAACTTGATGTGCTTTCAAATGAAGACTACTTAAGCATTCCTAATTCAGTTGATTTTGAAGACAATACCGACTGGATGGACCAACTTACTCAGTCAAGCATTTCGCAGGCATATAATCTTGCAATTGATGGTGCAACAAAGACATCTAATTATCGTGTTGCCTTTAACTATCGCAAAGCAGATGGTGTTGTATTGGGAACAGGATTTGAGCGTTTGAATGGAAGATTAAACTTTACTCAAAGGGCACTTGAAGACAAACTTACCTTTGATTTAAACCTTTCGGCAACTAACCAAATTGACACTTACAGCCCTGGTCAGGCATTTGGTGCAGCTGTTAAATTTAATCCGTCAGCCTCTTTAATGGGCGACGATGAATTCTCACAAGAGTGGGGAGGGTATTTCCAGCGACAGGCATTTGATTTTTACAATCCTCGTGCAATGATGGACCAAAGTACAATGGATGGTAAAAAATTGAATATGATGGGTAGTTTAAAGGCCACCCTCGAAATTATTGATGGTTTAAAAATTAGTGGCTTTTATTCGCAAAACCACGATGCCGATGTTTATGGCACATACTGGAGCAAGAATGCATATTATACTCCTTATGCAATTGGAAGCCATAAAGGTTTTGCCGACAAATCAAATAACAATAGATTTAGTCATCTTTTCGAATCAATTTTAAGTTATGAAAAGGAAATTAATGGCTTTAAACTAAAGGCCCTCGCAGGTTATTCTTTCCGTGAAGATTATTTTGACAACCTTTGGGTTCATGGAGAAGGTTTTCTTACCGATGAATTTTCGTACAATAATTTGGGCTCATCCTCAGTAGATAAAGCCAACGACGAGTCCTTTGGTTCTTACAAAGAGAGTTCAAGGCTAATTGGCTTTTTCGGACGTGTTTCGGCCAACTGGCGTGAAACAGCATTTGTTACTGCTAACTTCCGTAGAGATGGCTCATCAAAATTTGGTGACAATAATAAGTGGGGTAACTTTGGTGGTGTAAGTGCTGGTGTTGACTTTGCTAAACTTTTCGACATGGGTATTGTTGACCGCTTGAAATTAAGAGGTGGTTACGGTACAGTAGGTAACTTACCACAAAACTCATATTTATCTAAAAACAATTATGGCAAGATTAGTGACGAATTTTTCTATAATGGCGAATTTATTCAGGCCTACGCACCTTCACTAAACGATAACCCAAATTTAAAATGGGAAGTTAAAAAGGAAATGAATATTGGTATGGACTTCTTTTTACTGGATTACCGTATTGGTGGTAGTGTTGATTATTATCGAAGCCTTAGTTCCGACCTTATACTCTATGCACGTGTACTTAGTCCACCAAATATGTCTGATAGAAAATGGCTAAACTTAGGTGAGCTTGAAAACTCAGGACTTGAATTTGCTCTTAACATCATGGCAATTAAGAAAAAGGACTTTAGTTGGAGTACCGACATTAACTTCACAAAATATTTTGATACTAAACTCATTAAGATTACAAGTCCGGAGACGGCCTCAGATGGAACTATTTATCTTGGTGAATTAGGTGCTCCTTATTATACTGGAATTACAACAATAATTGCATCGGAAGGTGAAATTATTGGTCAGATAATGGCTCCAATTTATGTTGGTGTAGATACTGCCGGCAGGATGTTGTATAAAGTAACAGATGATTCAACTACGTTTATTCCAGGTCAAGATGACTTTAGGAATGTTGGAAATGGTTTGCCTAAATTCCAGTTTGGATGGAACAATACTTTTAAGTACAAAAATTTGGATGTTAGTTTCTTCATTAGGGGAGTATTTGGACATTACCTTATTAATGTAAACAATGCACGCTACGGAAATCCAGGAGTAATAGGAATTCAGAATGGAATGAATCAGGTAAAAGATTATTTGGATGTTAGCGAAGGATTTACATATTCTGATATTCATGTTGAAAAAGCTGACTTTATAAAACTCGACAACTTTGCAATTGGATATAACTTTCTATTCCCCGAAAGTAACTATGTTGGGAAGGTAAGAGTATTTGTTTCAGGCCAAAACTTGTTTACTATAACAGGCTACTCAGGAGTGAGCCCAGAGGTAAGGTATGGCGATGCCTACGACAATAACAACCCATTGGCTCCCGGACTTGACCGTGAGAATACTTATTTTACTACACGTAGTTTCACTTTTGGTGTAAATGTTAATTTCTAAAAAACAGGAGATAAGAAAATGAAAAAAATATTAATTTCAATAAAAATTGTTTTGGTGGCCGTACTAATTGTTGGTTCGCAACAATCGTGCACAAAACTTGATGAAACAGTTTATTCGAACCTTAACGGCGATAAACTTTTTGACGATCCGGAAAACCTTATTTATGGTTTCGGTACTGCCTACGTTAACCTTTATGCTTTAATTGGACATAAAAATGGTGTTGTTGGCTCAGATGCCGGAACCGATTTACTTGTTGTTCCACAACGTGGTGGCGACTGGTACGATGGTGGCGAATGGATTAGATATCACCGTCACGAATGGACTACTACCGATGGTGCCATTGGTAGGTGGTGGAATATTCTGTATTATGGTATCAACACTTGTAACCGTATGATTTATACTTTTGAGGCTTTAGAGGATGTTGACACTGCTCCTGCCCTTGCTGAATTACGTGGACTAAGGGCGCTTTATTATTGGTGGTTAGTTGACATTTATGGAAATGTACCTATCTCAACTGAATTTGACGTACCAATAGACTATAAACCTGCGACAAACTCACGGCAGGAAGTTTATGATTTTATTGAAACGGAACTTTTAGAATCTATGCCTGATTTGTCAAAAAGCACCGGACTAGATTACTTTGGAAGAGTTAACTATTACGTGGCTCAAACCATTTTGGCAAACCTTTACATCAATGCCGAAGTTTATACAGGAACACCACAATGGAATAAGGCAATGGCTGCTGTAGATACTGTTATTTCAGGTGGCTATAACCTTACTGGCGATTTCTTCGCAAACTTTGTTGAGGATGCTACAGCCTCCCCTGAATACATTATGGGCTTGCATTTTGATGCTTTAAAAGCTCGTCAGTTTGAAGTGCATTTATTTACCTTGCATTACAATCTTGCGGCAAAGTATGAGTTTGAAGATAATACTTGGAATGGTATAGCTGCACAGGAAACTTTTTTCCATATGTTTGATGCCGACACCAATGACGTAAGGAGAAACAGCATTTTATTTGGCTATCAGTACATGGATGATGGAACAGTTGTAGAAGATCCAAGTTATGAGAAATTCGACCCTCAAGATCCAACTTATCGCGATCCTGATGGAGCTCCATTAAACTTAACTCCAGAAATAAATATGCTTGAACCAAAATGCTTACGCCAGGCTGGTGCAAGGGTTGCTAAATACCCATTTATTTATGGCAGCGACCGCTACACAGGAAATGATGTTCCAATCTTTAGATTAGGTGAAATTTTACTCATGAAAGCCGAGTTGTTATTACGACAAGGTGATGTTGGCGGTGCCCTTGATTATGTAAATCAGTTAAGATTAAGATCGAATGCTGTAGCACTTACTGAACTAACAATGGAAAGTCTTTCGGATGAATATGCAAGAGAAATGTTTGCCGAAGGTAAGCGCCGAACACAATTGATTAGGTTTGGAACTTATGGAGATACTCGTTGGGAAAAGCCAGACATTTCAGGTGCACATACTACTATTTGGCCTATTCCTCAGTCTCAAATTGATGTAAATCCTAATTTGGTTCAAAATACGGGGTATTAATATATTAAGTGAATCATTTAAAAAGCCGCTTGTCTCAATTAAATTAAGATAAGCGGTTTTTTTATTGGAAACCAAGAAGATTGCCACGCTACGCTCGCAATGACGATAGTACTTTTTTTGGGCGATTTGAACAAATGAAAAATGACGTCATTGCGAGCCGCCAACAAAACCATTTTTGCCTGAAACTTACTAAGAGTGCGGAGAAGCAATCTCAAAAATGCATTGTTGAATCAGAGAGATTGCC
>JAOZNY010000358.1 GCA_029933565.1 Bacteroidales bacterium | reverse complement strand
TCAAACATCCGTTCGCCTTCGTAAATGCTACCTGCCACACCACCACTAAAGGCTGATTCAACAATAGTGTTAAGTTCTTTTATTTTAAGGTTGTAACGTCCGAGTTTATAACGATCGTAGTGAACAGTAATCTGAGGTAAGCCTCTTGTGGCCTCAGCTTTTACACCCGCTACACCATCAATTCCTGAAATCAGTCCCGCAATTTCTGCGGCTTTAGCAGACAAGATATCCAAATCATCACCATAAAGTTTTACGGCAACATCTTCACGCACACCTGTTAAAAGTTCGTTGAAACGCATTTCAACAGGCTGCGTAAATTCAAAATTTATGCCGGGCAGCACACTTACTTTTTCTCTCACCTTAGCAACCAATTCTTCCTTCGATTTTGCCTTAGTCCATTCTTTTTGTGGTTTCAAAATCACAAAAATATCTGCAATATCAAGGGGCATAGGATCCATTGGCAAATCTGCAACCCCGATACGGCTTTGAATACTTTCTATTTCATCGGGAAAGTTTTCCAGCACAATTTGTTCAAGACGTGTAGATGCTTTTGTTACTTCGCTTAATGAAGTTCCGGGTTTTAAAAACGCCTGAAAAGCAAAATCGCCCTCGTCGAGTTTCGGGATAAATTCGGCCCCCATCCGTGTAAAAAGAAAACCGCCGGAAATTAGGAGTAAGAAAGCTATTGTAATTACAATCCAACTTCTTTTTAGCGACCATTCGATTACCGGTGAATAGGCATTCTCCAGTTTTCCAATCAATTTTTCACCCCAGGTTTTTTTATCGGTCTTAGGTGGTTGAAGAAATAATGCAGCCATCATTGGGATGTATGTTAAGCACAATATTACAACACCCAAAACGGCAAAGCCAAAGGTCATGGCCATGGGGATAAACATTTTGCCTTCAACACCTTGCAGTGCGAGAACCGGAACAAAAACAATAAGGATAATCAATTGTCCGAAGAAAGCCGAATTCATCATTTTACTTGATGATTTATAGGCAATCTCGTTACGACTTTTCTGATCGAGTTTTGTTCCAATAAGATTTTTACGGTGAAGGTAAAAAATCATACTTTCAACAATAATTACGGCACCATCAACCAATATTCCGAAATCGAGTGCCCCCAAACTCATCAGGTTTGCCCATACTCCAAACAGGTTCATCATTACAAAAGCAAAAAGTAATGCCAATGGAATGGTTGATGCCACAATTAAACCGCCCCTTAAATTTCCAAGGAATATTACCAATACAAAAATTACAATTAATGCCCCCAACGAAAGGTTCTCTGCAACAGTAGAAGTAGTACTTTTTATTAGTTTGCTACGATCTAAAAATGGTTTTATCACAACACCTTCAGGTAATGATTTTTGTATTAAAGCCATCCTTTCTTTTACATTCTTAATTACATCGTTGGAGTTTTCGCCTTTCAACATCATCACTATTCCACCAACAGCCTCTCCCTTGCCGTCTTTGGTAAAGGCTCCATAGCGGACAAAACTGCCATATTTTACTTCGGCCACATCTCTGATGAAAATTGGTTGTCCACCGATATTTGCGACCAAAGTATTTTTAATATCATCCAGCGACCTCATCAATCCTTCGCCACGAATAAAATTAGCCTGATAATTTTTTTCAATATAGGCTCCACCTGTATTTTGATTGTTGTCTTCAAGTGCTTCAAATACATCAGAAATTGCTAATCCCATACTTCTCAGTTTATCAGGATTTACTGCAACTTCATATTGTTTTCCCCTTCCACCAAATGAATTTACTTCCACTACTCCCGGCAACATGGCCATCTGTCGCTTCACAATCCAATCTTGCATGGTACGGAGTTCCATATCATCGTAAAGAGAATCGAAACCGGGCTGTACTTCAAGAGTGTACTGATAAATTTCTCCCAAACCGGTACTTATGGGAGCCATAAATGGTTCTCCAAATCCATCAGGTATTTTTTCCTTTACTTCGGTTAAGGCTTCACTAACCAATTGCCGGGGCAAATATGTACCGGCACTTTCTTTAAAAACAATGGTTACAACCGAAAGCCCAAAACGCGATACGCTTCTTATTTCAGTTACATCCGGAAGATTGGCTACAGCCAATTCCACTTGATAGGTTACAAACTGTTCAATGTCTTCTGTTCCTAAATTGGGAGCTGTTGTTATTACCAATACCTGATTGTTTGTAATGTCGGGCATGGCATCAAGTGGCACCTTGGTCATGGAATAAATCCCGCCAAGTATCAGCCCTATTGTCATTAAACCAATAAGTGCCTTATTCTTTATTGAAAAAGATAT
>JAOZNY010000357.1 GCA_029933565.1 Bacteroidales bacterium | reverse complement strand
GGTGGGCTGTGAAAAAGAAAAACAGATTTGCTCAGATTGTCATCTTTGGTCAGTTCTTCCAGATCTTTTTTTATGGTCAGAAACGGAATCAATTTCTTGTTTACCTCAACGGAAAATGCACCTTCTTCGGGAGGGAAACATCCCGGGTCGACGTAACGTGAAACATCGTAACGTTCCCAATCTTTTAGCATAAATGGGGTAGGAGGGACGTAAGAATAACCATAAATACTGTAGTCTTGAAATTCAATTTTTTTACCATGAATATATTTCCATATTCCAAGTTTTTCATATTCAATAAAAATACTTTCATCGGCTCTTCCATCGTCATTACCTAAAATCAAAAAGACTTCAGGATAGTCTGTGCCAAGTTTATTCTTCAAGTCGATAAAACCTTTTTTAAGAATGTCTTCAATAAAATCTGAAGAGGCCAGACTATTGCTTGTAAAAGCAAACATCCCCGAAGGAAGAAGGTCGCCTCCCATAAAAACTGCTGAAGGCTTCTCTTTCTCAATTAATTTGAACAAACTCTCGTACCGGCTAATGCTGCCGTGAAGGTCGGAAACGAAAAAACACAGATTTTTCATATCAAACAAAAATAAGAAAAACCCACCTTAATAACATTTGATGAGTTGATATTTTCTTCCTAATTTCCTTACGGCATTTTTTCTAATTTTGCCATCTCTTAAAATCAAATTTACGGATGGACATAAAAATACAAATTGAAGATTGGAATAAGGAACTGGAAAACTCCTCAGCAGAAGAAATCATAAGTTTCTTTACTTCTCATTTTAATGAAAAAATTGCTTTGTCGAGTAGTCTGGGATTGGAAGATCAGGTACTTACAAAGATGCTTACAAGTCTTAGTCCTAAAACTGAAATATTTACTCTCGACACTGCAAGACTTTTTCCTGAGACCTATGATTTGATAGACCTTACAGCTAGAAAATATAAGACAAAAATAAAAGTTTACTTCCCCAATTCTAAGGATATTGAAAATATGGTTGCTGAAAAAGGGATGAATCTATTCTTCGATAGCATTGAAAACCGTAAACTTTGTTGTAGACTTCGTAAGTTGAAGCCATTGGCAAAAGCATTGAGTGGGCTGGATGCCTGGATTACAGGATTAAGGCGTGATCAGGCTGTAACACGCACCGACCTTAATATTGTAGAGTGGGATGAAAATAACGGACTAATCAAAATCAACCCTTTAATTAACTGGAGTGAGCAAGATGTTTGGGATTATATTAACAAACATAATATTCCTTTCAATCCTTTACACAAAAAGGGATTTGCCAGTATTGGATGCCAACCTTGCACACGTGCGATTGAAGAAGGCGAAGATATTCGCGCCGGACGCTGGTGGTGGGAAAATCCGGATACTAAGGAATGTGGATTGCATCAGAAATAAGAGTCAGGAAACATGAGTCAGGAATCAAGATAAAAATGATAATTCCTAATTATCAAGAATACTTCCGTAACTTGAAAACCATGATAACCAGAAAACCATGACAACTTCTTCACTCAACAAAAGCATCCTCCGCCTCGCTCTTCCTAACATTATCACCAACATAACTGTACCTTTATTGGGTTTGGTTGATTTGGCCTTAATGGGACATCTTGGTGATCCTGTTTACATAGGTGCTGTTGCATTGGGTTCTGTTATTTTTAGCATGGTTTACGCAGGCTTTGGGTTTCTTCGTATGGGAACCAGTGGTTTCACGGCACAGGAATTTGGAGCAAAAAATGATGTTGGTATCAGTCTTGCCCTATGGAGATCTTTGGTTGTTGCCATAGGGATTGGTTTCTTATTGATATTACTTCAAAAGCCCATCGAACTTATTTCCTTTTCCATTCTCGATGGTAGTAACGAAGTTAGAGAACTTGCTAAAGGGTATTTCAGAATAAGGATTTGGGCTGCTCCTGCCACGCTAGGACTTTATACTTTATACGGTTGGTTTTTAGGGTTGCAAGATGCCAAAAGACCTATGATTATTGCAATTAGCATTAACCTTATTAATATTGTGCTAAACTTCATTTTTGTCTACTTATTTAAAATGACTTCCGATGGGGTTGCCCTAGCCAGTTTAATTGCACAATACTCAGGTTTATTAATTGGTGTGTTTTTCCTTGTTTTTAAATATGGTAAATTCAGTGTTTGGCAGCCACTTTCAGAGTTGTTGGATTCCACTGAGTTAAGAAAATTCTTTAAAGTCAATTCCGATATTTTTATCAGGACTCTGGCACTAATGTTAACGCTGTTTTTTTTCACAGCAATGTCGGCCAGGATGGGTGATAATATG
>JAOZNY010000120.1:7237-8980 GCA_029933565.1 Bacteroidales bacterium | reverse complement strand
GGACCGGTATCGGTATGTGAAATAATATTCGATCCATCGGCTGAAGCCTTTTTGCCAACGGCAATTATTGTACAGGCCTGAGTATTGAAATACAAGCCTAAAAGTGGGATTATCAATAGGGAAATGATTTTTCTTGACATGATATTTATTTTTGTGTATTTATTGTTTATCTTCTGAAAATGTAATTTTCGCCTTTGTAAAAACAGCATCCCCAAAACTAACTAAAACACTGGTTTTTATATTTCCTTCTTCATTGTTTTTGTAGTTAATCGAAATGCTTAGTTCAGTAATTTCTTCAGGAGTAATTGGAATAAGATATTTAACCTGAGGTACACTTCCCATAAATACCTTTTTGTCGAGATGGTTTTCTAAAATCTCTTTTACAATTTGTAATTGAATAACACCTGGAACTACTGCCTGATCGGGGAAGTGGCCTTTATAAACTTCGTGATTTGGATTTAGTTTAATTATGGCATTAATTCCAGACTCATCGGATGTAATATCTATTATTTTGTAAAAATCTTGTAACAGCATGTTTTACACTACATTATTTAAAACCTATTGCTCTAGTCTATTGATTCTAAATGAAAAAATTACCTTACTCTTATTTTATTTTTAGATCCATAGGGTTTTGTCTTGAATCCCATAAAAAGAGTACCATTATTGTGTTTTGTGTTATCTCGTAATAAAGTACAATATTGTCAATAATCAGACCTCTAACATTTTCAATATCTGTCTTAATTCCAATATTGGGATACTTTGAGAGAAGTTTGATTTCACGATTAATTTTATGATTTAAGTTTTTAGAAAATTTGTTGCTTTTGTTTCTTGAATTATAAAAACTCAATATTTCAAATCGTTTGATTTTAGCCCGATTTGACCAAATCACATTTAACTTAGCCATTCGTCAAGTTCTTTTTCCAAAACTTCATTTTTAACAAACTGGCCTTGTTGTATTTCTTCTCTTGATGCAATTATCTCATCGCGAATTTCTTTTGATAAATGCAAAACCTTTGTTTCAGTTTTTAAATCCAAGATTGTATTAATCGCTTCAAGGAAAGATTTATCCTCTATTTCAGAAATCTTTTTAATTACTGCTTTTTTTATCTGAACAGTTGTCATTTGTTTTTTTTACAAAGTTAATGCTTTTTAGTCAAATTAAAAACGACTATGGTTTTCGTAAAAGTATTAAACTATGGTTAATATTCCTAAACTGGTTGTAAATTAAAACCTTTTTGATTTCTCCTTTTGCTTTTCCCTTTTTAAGAATGGCATCCGGCACTTTATTTTTATTAATTATCCCAGCTGCCAACCACATTGCAAAAGCCGAAGAAGTATCGTATTCGCCACTAAGGTGTTTGTAAAAAGCAGTAGTGTTTTTAGCAAATAAATTATCTTCAAGTCCTGAATAGATTTTATCAAATTCAGCATCGCCATTGTAACCCAAAATTACTAAATCAATGTCTTTTGTGGTCAAACTGTGTGTATTTAAGAAATTAGAAATATTTTCCTGAATGGCATTGTTGCTCCCGGGTCGGTAAAACATTTTTGTTCCAATAACTTCTGCTAGAGTGTTTTTGTTTTTCTCCTTACAAAGTACAAAAAACGAACTGCCTTCGCCAGCCAAAGCACCAGATTGATTGTCGTTCAGTAAGTTTAAGTTGTTGGTAGCCTCTTTTTTATAAAAATCAATCTTGGTTTTTATCAACCAACTTTCTTCGGTAATTTCATCAAAACCACCCA
>JAOZNY010000120.1:5083-7137 GCA_029933565.1 Bacteroidales bacterium | reverse complement strand
ACGAACAATTTTGCTCATCCTACGAAGCAATTTAGGATTTATGAAATCACGGTAATTTGGTTTCTGAATTTCGAGGAAGTTTGTCTTAGTCTCAAATATTTCTTCATCAGGATTAAACCCGTTCAAAGTATTCTGTGGCGAAATACAGCCAGAACCATTAATGAAAATCTGCTTTGGTTTTTCGTCTGTTGTAGTATTATTTATCTTTTCATTGACAGCACCAAAAACTATGGAAGAATCATTTCCTCCAAAACCAAATGAATTGGTGAGTACATATTTTGCCTCAGTAAGTTTAGTTAGTTCTGTAATTGGAATTAATCCGATTTCTTCGATGGGAGTTTTAAAATTTATATTCGGAAAGGCAGTTTTATTTTTTAAAGTAAGAATTGCAATAACCGATTCGATTACGCCTGCCGCCCCAAGTGTGTGACCCATATAGGCTTTTGTAGAACTGAAAACAGGTATTTTTTCGCCAAACAATCTTTTAATGGCAATGCTTTCGGTAAGGTCATTATTATTTGTACCCGTTCCGTGGGCATTTATGTAATCAATCTCTGAGGGTTTAATTTCTGCCGATATCAGGGCATTCTTCATCGCCAAAAAAGGACCTTCGCCATTTTCTGATGAAGCCGTTTGGTGGTGGGCATCGTTGGCATTTGCATATCCACTAACTTCGGCATAAATCTTTTTTCCGGCTTTGATTGCCGATTCTTTTTCTTCAAGAACAAAATATGCTGCACCTTCCCCAAGGTTTAGCCCTGTTCGGCTGTTGTCGAAGGGACGGCAATGCTCTCTGTCGAGAATCATTAAAGTATTGAAACCGTTGAGGGTGAATTTTGAAAGTGCATCAGTTCCACCAACAATTGCAGATTTAGTTTTGCCGCTTTTTATTAGCCTTGTGCCAAACATTATGCTGTTGAGCGACGATGAGCAGGCAGTGCTGATGGTTGTAATTAAGCCATTAATTCCGCACTGCTCAGCAATCATTTCGGTACTGTTGCCAGCGTGGTGGCTATCGATGTATTTTTTTTGTTTGGCTTCAGTGAGGAAATCTGTATAAAAAAGTTCACTGCGATCCATGCCGCCTACTGTGCTTGCCGAAATAAGAGCCGAATTGGAAGTGTCAATTGCTGCATCGGCAACAGCCTGTTTGGCTGCAATTATTCCCAAAAGGGCAGTGCGTGTCCAGGCTTTTTCCGAATCAACTTCAGCAATTTCAATTAACTGATTATGGGTTAATTTGATTTCGCCCAAAAGGAATTCGTCTTTGCGAAGGGTTTCAAGAATTTCAATCTTAGTAATTCCTGTTTTCCTTTCTACAAGCGAGTTATAGGTCTCCTCAAGATTATTCCCAATGGAACTTATTATTCCAATACCAGTTACAACGACCTGAGTCATTACTTTTGATTTTCCTTAATAAATTGGGCCATAGTTTCTATGGAGAAGAATATTTTCTGACCGTCCTTGGGATTCTGAATTTTTATTCCGTATTCCTTTTCTAAGAGTACAATTAGTTCCAGAGCATCTATGGAGTCGAGGCCAAGACCTTCGCCGAACAAAGATTCTTTTTCATCAATATCATCCGGCTCCATGTCTTCGAGGTTCAACTGCTCGATTATTTCTAGTTTTAGTTTTTTAATAAGATCTTCCATCTAATTATTCAAGGATTAAATTATGTAATCTGTTTATTTCAAATGCATTATGTTGAATATTTCCCTTTTTCGAAGAGAAATACAAAAAGGCATCAAAGTTATTTTCACTTTGGTTTACCCATCCACCTAAAAAGGCATTTGATTTATGCGTCAAAAATAAGTTATTGATGTGATTTGAAAGCAAATTGGCATTAAAATTTTCAACAACAAAAAATGCGTTTTCGCCCCTTAGTTTGTGCCTGATCGAAATTTCTCCAATCATAATGTTTGGCAGGGTATAAACAAAAACTGATGGACTTGGGAAAAAGTTATCGTAATCTTCAATAGTTTTCTGGTGATTTTGATCAGTTACCAGAGTTGAATGTGAGTTGGAGAGTACAATTGATACTTCTTCTTCGGCAT
>JAOZNY010000120.1:0-4983 GCA_029933565.1 Bacteroidales bacterium | reverse complement strand
ATTATGGCATGAAGCAATCTCTTTGTCCAATCACATAAGCAAGGAGATTGCTTCGTCGTTCCTCCTCGCAATGACGTTATTTGTTCTAAGGTATTGGAGACTCAACTTTTGAAACAATCAAAGCAGCATTGCTACCCCCAAAACCAGAAGCCATTTTCAGACAGGTTTTTAATTCTTTTTTTGTGTTTTTATTTAAAATGTTTATCGGTTTACTTACTCCAATTTTCTGAAACCCTGCTGTTAGGAGCGTAGTGTTTTGTCTCATCTCCTCCAAAAGGATTGCAGTTTCAATAATGCCGGCAGCACCAAGTGTATGCCCCAAACTACCTTTAATACTGTTAACAGGAGTATTCTGCATTCCATGCCTTTCGATGGCGATACTTTCCATTTCATCGTTGTAAGGTGTGGCAGTGCCATGTGCCGAAATATGATCTATTTCTTTTGAATCTAACTTTGCTTCTTTCATTGCTTTTTTAATGGCAATAAATGAACCCTCTGCCGTTCGCGATGGTCCCGAAATATGGTTGGCATCGTTGGCTGAAGAGCCCCCACGGAAAATAATATTTTGTTTTCCAACAGAGGGAAACTTACTTAGTACTATTGTTCCAGCAGCCTCGCCCAGCGAAAGTCCATCGCGGTTTTTATCGAATGGTTTGCATGCTGTGGGACTAAGCGAAAGGAAAGACATAAAGCCACTCACCACAAATTTGCTCAAAATGTCTCCGCCAGTAACAACTACATTGTCGTATTGATTGCTCTTGATGAGCATGGCAGCAGTATTAATTGCCAGTACCCCTGAAATACAGGCATTTGATAAAACAATTACTTCATTAGGGTTGTTGAAAAACCTTCCAATTATTTCTCCGAGTTTCCAAAGCAGAACTCTTTCAGTTTCAAATTCTTTTGACTTTTCTTTTTCAAGTAAATCAATATTTCCTTTGGTTGTGGAGAGCACAATTGCTGTTCTGTGTGAGGCAATGTCGATTTCAGTTTTTGAAAGTGTATCGTTAACAGATAAAAGAAGCATCTTTTCCAGTTTGGTAAAATTGCTATTGCTGGAATACTTTGTGGCAAGTTTTTGGAATTCTTCTTCCAGTTTTTGCTCATTAATCATTGATGCCGGAAAAGGCTCCGGATAATAAGAAGAGTCATTAATACTTCTAATTCCAATTTCTCCTTTTAAGAGGGAATTGAAGTTTTCCTGAATTGTAAAACCAAGGGAAGAGATAATATTTTCGGAAACAAAGTAAACCATCACTTATTCTGTTAAGCCAACTTTTTTCTTCCACTCCAAAACAAAATCTGGCGGATAGAGTATCATTTCCTTATTCATGTCGATAAAAACTTGAGTGCTTTGGGCTGTTGCCACAAGTTCGTTATCCGATTTTCGAAAGATTTTATAATTAAAAACAAATTTTGCTGCAACTTTATTTACAAACTCTGTTTCTATGATTAAGATATCGCCATATTGAACTTGCTTTTTAAAGTCGATATTCATATTTACAACCGGGGCCATAACATTGTTGGCATAAATATCCAGATAAGAAATGCCATATCTTCTCCCAAAGGATTCACGGCCTTCTTCAATATATTTTACATAGTTGCCGTGCCACACTATTCCCATTGAGTCAACCTCACCAAAGCGCACTTTAACCTCTGTTCTGTCTTTTAATATTTCTTGCATGAATTTTATCTGATAGGATGCAAAGGTAGTTAATTTGGTTCTAATCTAGAACTGTACTTTTAATCAATTTGTTTGGGAAATAGGTTTAAGTTTTAACTTTACGAGAATAATATAAAGAAATCAACAGACAAACAAAAGCAAACCCAACAAGCAATCCAATACTTGGTAAAACATCGTAAAGCCCTGAGTTTCTTAAAAATATATCGTAGTAAGCATTTAATCCCCAGTTAAGTGGAGATATTTTACTTACGTTAACCATCAAATCTGACATCATAAAATTGGGTACCCAAACGCCTCCAATGGCAGCAAGGATTACTACTGAGATAGAACCAAAAATGGAAGACTGCTGCTCTGAATTTGCAATGGTTCCTATAACAATTCCGTAGGAGGTTGCAGCCATTATTATTGCAATTGTAACAAATAGCAAGCTAAGTCCGTTTTTTCCAATTTGCAGTGAAGGCAGTCCGAAAACAGGTAATAGCCATATTCCAATCATCAACATTAGAATTGCCTGAATAAAACCTACAATAAAATATGTTTTAGCCTTGGCGAGTATGCCGATGAGGTTTGAGCCGGGGATAGTCCTGAGCCTTTCCGATACTCCACTTTGCCTTTCTTTGATTATGTTTGAGGCGAGTGGAATTACAATAAAAAACATTGCGAAAATTGTCCAGGCAGGTACGTTGTGCTGTACTGAGTTAGGAATAATCAGATTTTGGTCGCTGGCAGCGTATTTTTCATCGAAGAAAACGAGTTGGCTGAAATTCTCAGTGGGCTTCAATTCTATTTCAAGCAATTCGTCAAAAAGACTCGAATAGATTTCAAACATTAGTTTGGCCTCAACCATGGCTGAAAATTGTTTTAATGCCCCCATTATACTTTGTTTGTAGGAGTTTTTTAAAACCGGATCGAAGAATATTTCAACTTTTACCTGATCTGTTTTGTTGCCATCTATTTCAAATAACTCACCAACTTCTTCAGGGAACTGGCTTTGTATTTTTTGCTTGATGGAATTTTTAATCAGGTTTGTTGAATTCTCATTAATTATTATTCCTATTAGATAGTTGCCCTTCTCAATCTGTTTTTCTAGTTCTTTCTTGCTAAGGTTATTGTCTTCGCTTACTTTAAAAAAATTGGCTGAGTTTAAACCTTTAACAATATTAATTCCGAAAGTATCAGCATCGTGGTTAACAATTAAAATAGGTAGTTGTTTTTCGTTGAGTTTTTTAAAGGTTGAATCCTGAAGCAAAGTCATTACCAAAACCAAAAACACAGGCATCAGAAAGAGCATTGCCAGCCCGGCTCTGTCGCGGCTGAGTAGCAATAGTTCTTTTTTTATTGATGCTAGTAATCGGTTCATTGTTAAATTAATGTTATCATCGTTATCGTTGTTATCGTTGTTGTTGAGATGTGTTTCTACTCACGCACAGACCTTCCTGTCAATTTTAAAAATATCTCTTTAAGATTATTGCAATCTGTGTTTTCTTTAATCAGTTCTTTTGGTGTTCCTTTTGCTATCTCTTTTCCAAAATCAATTATGGAAATATTTGTGCAAAAATTTTCTGCTTCTTCCATTAAATGTGAAGTGTAAACTATTGTTGTACCTTCTTTATTCAGTTCCTTGAGGTACTCAATTATTACGTTTTTCGATTGTACATCAATTCCAACCGTAGGCTCATCTAGAAAAAGAATTCTGGGAGAATGTAATAGTCCTGCTATGAGGTTCAGCCGGCGTTTCATCCCTCCCGAAAAAGTATTTATAAGTTTATCCGATTTCTCTTTTAAACTGAATTTATTCAAATAAAACTCAATTTTATCGTTAAGTGATTTTCCGCTCAAGCCATACATTTCTCCAAAAAACTTAAGGTTCTCTTTGGCTGTAAGATTTTCATAAAGCGCAATTTCCTGAGGTACGACACCTATTATTTTCTTAAGTTCATTGTTGTTACCATTTAGTTCAATGCCATTAATAATAATGCTTCCTGAGTTTGGAGACATTAAACTACAGAGCATTGAGATGGTTGTGGTTTTTCCGGCGCCATTTGGTCCAAGTAAGCCAAAAATATCTCCTTCATTTATTGTTAAGTCCAGGGAGTCGACAGCATTTACAGAAGAACCTTTGTACTTCTTAACAAGTTGTGATATTTTTATGATTGGCTCTTGCGACATTTATTTGATGGCCTTTTGTAGTTTCTTAAAGAAATCTTCTTCTTTGTCTGCAATTTTCAAGAGTAGGTCGGCGGCATGATCGTAACTTTCGTCGGCCTTATTTCTGTTTTTAACAATTCGTCCGGTAATTATTGCAAACTCCCTCCACAAATCACCTACTTCTGAAATTTCGTAAGAGAGTTTTTTTAGTTTTGGATTGTTCATTATTTCGGCTGCTTCTTGCAGAAAAGCCCCATACATATACCTGAACCCTGCTCCACCCGTACCTATTTCTTCCTGCGCTCTAACTATTTGTCCGGTATAAGATGCAGCCTTTCTTGCACCAAGTTTCTTAGGATAATTCCTAAGTTTCTTTGATAAAAATCTAATCCCTTTTACTCCAAACATTGGTATGGGGATAGTTAGCATATCCTTACAAGTATGTTTTATTCCTTTGATTATTGCCGGTTTAAGATCAACCGATTTTGGGACGTCTTTTGCCCAATACATATGCCCTTTGGGTGCAAACGTACCCTTGGCAAACCTAACTCTTTTTAATTCATTGTAGGTAAGTGTTTTTGGCTCCTCCATAATTGGGTCGGAGATATGGTAAGTATCATCTGTTTTTCCAAAAACAACTAAGTTGTGGGCATTGAAATGAAAGCGGTAAGGATCGGGAAAATAAGTTAGATGATAAACCCCAACCAGCATTCCTGTTGGTATGCCTGCATCAAGGTTTTTGTCGAGGGCAAGCATAGCCTTGTCAGGATTTGAATATTTATGCTTCTCGAATTTCAGTCCAAGTCGTTTTGAAGTCCGTTTAAAAATAATTCCCGGCAATGGTCTGAAAGAAGTAACAGGAATACCATTTACTTTAAGAAAAGGCATATGCGAAAAGAACAATCCTGAGCCAATTCCGAATACCATGGGTTCGCTAATTTCAATGTCATAAAAACGCATTAAATTAGAAACAACACCATTTTCGCAGTGAGCTGATTGTTTATGTTCGAATTTTAAAACTTTATTCATTGTTGTTATTAACTGTTATTTGTGTTTTACTCCATCACTCCATCACTCCATCACTCCATCACTCCATCACTCCATTACTCCATCACTCCGTTACTCCATCACTCCACTACTTCCATTACTCC
>JAOZNY010000356.1 GCA_029933565.1 Bacteroidales bacterium | reverse complement strand
GCGCTGATTGAAGGTGTTGCCTTCTTTGCAATTGTTGTTTGTTTGTTGATAGTATTTTTATAAGCAACAACAAAAACTCCGGAATGGCCTGGCGATTGGCCATGTCATTCCGGATTAATTTAGATTAAAAAAAAGAAAAATAAAGACATATGTCACTTATAAATCCCGGTTTTGGACTAGTAATTTGGATGACAATAGCATTGCTTATTGTGTTGTTCATTTTGAAGAAATTTGCATGGAAGCCTATAATGGAGGCCTTAAAGGAAAGAGAAGATAGTATCGACTCATCGCTTAGAGCAGCTGAAAGAGCCCATGAGGAAATGAAAAACCTCAAACTCGACAATGAGGAATTATTGAAAGAAGCTAAAGACGAAAGGGATGGAATATTAAGGGAAGCCCGAAAGATAAAAGAAGATATTATTGATGAGGCTAAAGGTCAGGCAAATGAAGAAGCCAATAATATTGTTGAAAGTGCGAAGGAAAGAATTAAGTTTGAGAAAAATGCAGCAATAGTTGAAATTAAAAACCTTATTGCTGAGCAGGCTATAACAATTGCCGAAAAAGTACTTAGGGAAGAACTTAAGGACAAATCAAAACAAAAGGACTATGTAAATACCCTTTTAAAAGAAGTAAACTTAAACTAATAGAGCAGATAAATGAGAATTACTTTATTAGCAAAAAGATATGCACAAGCACTTTTCGATCTTTCGTTGGAAAACAAAGTTCTTGAAAAAATTGCTCAGGACATGGCTCTTGTAAATGAGATTGTGAACGAAAGTCGCGAACTCAGACTTATGTTAAGCAGTCCTATTATTGAAACACGCAAAAAGAAGATTATCCTTAGTAAAATATTTAAAGGAAAGATTGAAGACCTAAGTCTCCGATTTATTCTTTTGATTACCAGAAAAGGAAGAGAGAAATACATCCATTATATTTCAAAAGCATTTAATGATATTTATAAAGATTATAAAAATATTGTTGATGTTATGCTTACCACTACTTACAAAACTGATAAGGAAGTAAAAGATAGTGTATTAAAACTAATGGCAGATATTACAAGCAAAAATATTGAACTTGAAGAACTTATTGATGATGAATTAATTGGAGGTTTTGTAATTAACCTTGAAGATTATCAATACGATGCAAGTATTAAAACACAACTTAAGAGATTAAAAAAAGAGTTTTCGGAAAACCTTTATATACAGAAATACTAATAAGAAAAGATTATAAATATGGCAGACATTAAACCAGCTGAAGTATCAGCCATTTTGCGACAGGAACTTGCAGGTTTCGATTCAAGTGCCGTTCTGGAAGAAATTGGATCTGTACTGCAAATAGGTGATGGTATCGCACGTGTTTACGGCCTATCGAATGTTGGGGCAGGTGAATTGGTAGAATTTGAAAAAACCGGTCTGAAAGGAATCGTACTTAACCTCGAGGAAGACAATGTTGGTATTGTTTTACTTGGTGGAGTAGATGACATAAACGAAGGTGATAAGGTAAAACGTACCCGTAGGATAGCATCAATTAAAGTTGGTGAAGGTCTTCTTGGTAGAGTTATCAATACTCTTGGTGAACCCATTGATGGAAAAGGTGCAATAGAAGGTGACCTTTATGAAATGCCACTTGAAAGAAAAGCCCCTGGGGTAATATTCCGTCAGCCGGTTAGCGAACCTCTTCAAACAGGTATTAAACCGATTGATGCAATGATTCCCATTGGACGCGGACAGCGAGAACTTATTATTGGTGACCGCCAAACAGGAAAAACTGCCATTGCCATCGACACAATAATTAACCAGAAAGAATTTTACGATAAGGGAGAACCTGTTTATTGTATTTATGTAGCTTCAGGGCAAAAAAGTTCAACAATTGCAAATATTGTAAAAACTCTTGAAAGTCATGGTGCAATGGCCTATACAACTATTGTTATGGCTTCAGCTTCCGATCCTGCTGCTATGCAGTTTTACTCACCTTTTGCAGGTGCTGCAATTGGAGAGTTTTTCCGCGATACCGGCCGCCCTGCTCTTATTGTTTACGACGATTTATCGAAACAGGCTGTTGCCTACAGAGAAGTATCGCTATTGCTACGTCGTCCACCAGGACGTGAAGCATTTCCAGGTGATGTTTTCTATCTTCACTCACGTTTATTAGAGCGTGCATGTAAAGTTATCAATAATGATAAAATTGCAAAAGATATGAACGACCTGCCAGAATCTCTTAAGGATATGGTTAAAGGTGGTGGTTCACTTACAGCGCTTCCTATTATTGAAACACAGGCTGGTGACGTTTCTGCATATATTCCAACTAACGTAATTTC
>JAOZNY010000355.1 GCA_029933565.1 Bacteroidales bacterium | reverse complement strand
AAACTTCGTTCCACAATTCATCGGGCGAAAGAAAATTATCAACGAGTTTTTCCTCGCCTGTTTTCATACAGATTTGATAAATTTCTTTTCCGTTGGTGGAATATGTATAATCTAAATTTAGTTTTTTGGCATATAGTTTCGCTTGTGCAACCCCCTCACTAACTTCTAATTCATTGCTTTTGGCTTCAACAACAGCAAGTTTAATTCCTTTGTAAACCAAAATATAATCAGCAATAAGTGGCTTTTTTCTGCCACCGCCGACTTGTATTCTGCCATCTGTAATTTTACAAACGTTACGTTCACGAAGGATTTTAGAACCTTCAACTACCCCCCAACCACATGTTTTTAGTTTTGGGTCTATTAATTCTGCTCTTGTTTCGGCTTCGTTCATTAAAAACTTCTCAAATTATACTACTGCGAATTGTTGTTCAATTACATTAGGGTATTTTTGCCAAACTTTTCCGTCTATCTCTTTGCCATTTAACTTTTTACTCCGCTTTATTTTGTCTGCTCCCCAAGTTCCCCATTGCTTGAAGAAAAATGCAACATCTTCTTTATCACATTGCTGTTTTATGTTTACTACCCACTCTTTTTCCATTGGTCTTGCCCTGTTTCCACTTTCACCACCAACAATTACCCAATCAACATTTTCTAAATTCATTTTACCTAAATCTTCAAGCAAGGGCTCCACCGAAAGAAATAATACACTTGCTTGTAGTTTCCTTAGTTTATCAATTCTAGGTAATCCTTCTTTACGGTTGTCAACCGTAACGCCCAACCAAATGTTTTTAGGTATATCTCGTTGCGATAAATATTTAAACATCCTGTCTGCCCTTTTAGTCAAAATTTGATAAGTATGTTGTGGCGTTTCTTCAATGACCTTAAATATTTTGTTTAAATAATCCACAGGCATATCCTCATGAAAAATATCACTCATTGAATTAACAAAATATACTGTTGGCTTTTTCCTTTTAAAAGGGTCGTTTAGCCTGCTTGCAACGGTATTAAATTCAAAACCATTTTCGTATCCTTCCACGCCCATTGCCTGCAAACGAATTGCCATAGTTTCAGCATAGCAATTTTTACAGCCCGAACTAATTTTAGTGCAACCTGCTGATGGGTTCCACGTTTGTTCTGTCCATTCAATTTTATGTGCCATGATTTAAGTACTTATAATAATTTGTTTGGCAATTTTTTTAGCATTTTTATTATTAGATGCAAACACAAAATGAAACAAAGGAACGCCATTTCGATTGTTCAAAACTAATGGTTCTTCGGTAACATGTTCCCAGATAGTTTTCATCCTTTCAGCATAAAGTTTTGCAATCTTTTCTACTGGTTTCGAAACCTTAGTTATAATTTCTTCTTCACCAAAAAGCGTTTGCACTTTTTGTTCTTTGTAAAAATACGATTTTATTTCTTCTATTGGTAAGCCAAAAAATGACTCTAATTTATCACTGAACTCCAATTTACCTTTTTTATCAAGTAAGCGATTTACTATAACACCTGTTGGAACTAAAATCCAAACATCGGAGCGTGTCCCTCTAAGTTGTTCAATCGAATCCCAATCTATCTGCATGCCAAACGGATCAAGTAAAATAAGGGCTGCATATTTATTTTTGTTTAATGCACTTGAAAGTTCAACTAATTGCTTATTGGCATCTTCTGACCTAAAGATTAAGTTTTTGTTTTTAAACTTTTCACGCAATTTGACTTCAAGTTTTTTAAGCGACTTTTCATTTTTGTCAATAAAATAATAATAGTTAAAACTCAGATTATCTTTTAAGTCCAATACCCGTTCGGCAGCACCTTTATATGTTCTTTCTTCTTCCTCTGTTATTTTAAGTTGTTGATAAAGTTCAGAATTTCCCGTTTTATTTTTAGTTCCACTTCCTACAAAACCATCAAAATATATGGTTTTCCAAAAAGGAAACTTTTTCATAATAACAAGGTAAGACCATACATATTTTGAAAAGGTTTCCAGTTTCTTTTCAGTCCAAGGTCCTCCCCAATCACCGGCAGACTCATTCACTTCGTTATTCCTGTTCCATGTCATGTATTATCCTCTTAATTTAGTTTATAATTCACCACTAAATGCTTTTTGCAATACACTCTTTTTCAATTCCTCTAAATCCTCCAACTTTTGCTGATAAACCAATTCTAACTTTTTTGTTTTGGTTAACATCAACTCAATATTATCGACAGTTTCTTTCTGTTCTTGAATAGTCGGGATTGGGATTAATATCTTTTTTAGAATTTTTGCAGCAGGAACATTTGGAATTGCAAGCGCTTTTAGTTTTTATCCTTCGAAAACATTG
>JAOZNY010000354.1 GCA_029933565.1 Bacteroidales bacterium | reverse complement strand
AGAGCACTTTCATTTTAAAATATCGGCAATGCTTACTCGTTTTCCCAGTATCAATGTCTTCCAGAGGGGTAGATTCAGCCATTACAGCGACATTGGTTTTCTTCTGGCTTCCCCTGCCTCGTTTAAGGTTTTGTTTTTCTTGTTTTGTAGTTTCTGTTGAAAAATATCCTTCGTCAAACTCAAGCATACCTTCAAGACCATACATGCTGTCCCTTTGACCCATTGCCTTTCTGATACGGTGCATCATAAACCAGATAGATTCATATCTCGAATGACCTAATTGCCTTTGGAGTTCCTTTGCAGAAAGACCTTTTTTTGAGAAACTCATAAAAGCCATGGCCAAGTACCACTTTCTAAACGGAAGGTTAGAATTCTCCATCATAGTACCACTTCTAAGAGTTGTTCTAAAATTACATTCAGAACACTGCCATTGATATTTTGCTTTGAGCCAATAATGTTTTGTGCAACCGCACTTTTTACATTTGACTCCTTCTTTTTCCCTAACGCCTTTGAAATGTTGTTTACAACTATCTTCATTAGGAAACTCTTCGAAAAATTTGATTATATTCACGTCAAAATATTTTCTACAATATAACAAATTCTCTTTAACTGGCATGATTACGGACTATCAAATGTATTATCATTTTTATATCGATGTTATCATTTGGTCAAAATTCTCTATCAAGCGATACAATATCATTAGTATTTATTGGCGATATTATGGGACACAACCCACAAATAACTTCTGCTTTTAATGCTTCTTCGGGTAAATACATTTATAAAGATGTATTAAACAAGATTAGCCATATAACTAAAAATACTGATTTTGCCATAGCAAATTTAGAAGTAACACTTGCAGGAAAACCCTACCGCGGTTATCCACAATTTTCTTCTCCTGATGCATTAGTTGTAGAATGCAAAGAAAATGGAATAAATGTTTTGATTACAGCAAATAATCACTCTTCCGATAGAGGAAAAAAAGGAATAATCAGAACATTAAACAAGCTAGATTCTCTAAGCATAAAACATACCGGAACTTTTAGAGATAGCCTTGATCGAGATACAAACAACCTGATAATATTAACGAAGGGAAATATTAAGTTAGGCTTGTTAAATTACACTTATGGAATAAATGGTTTGCCTTTTCCATCACCAACAATAGTAAACTTAATAGATACTATTGTATTAACTAATGACATTAAAATGAGTCAGGAAAAGAATATTGACAAATTAATTGTAATGTTTCATTGGGGTAAGGAATATGAATCTCAAATAAGCCAAGAGCAAATAGAACTTAGTGATTTCCTCATAAAAAAAGGTGTTGATATAATTATTGGTTCACATCCACATGTATTACAACGCATGGAACATTTTCCGAAAACAGATACTACGACTGAGTTATTTATTGCATATTCACTTGGGAATTTTGTTTCAAATCAAAGAACAAGAAAAAGAGATGGAGGTGCTATGCTTAAAATAACTTTAACAAAAACAAACAACAAAACTAATATTTCTAATAAGGGCTATTATCTTACTTGGGTACACAAATATAAGAAGGATGGAAAAAGTAAATATGAAATATTACCATGCCTTGAATATGAGAGAAATGGTTTTTATAATCTTGACGATGAGTCAATTAGTAAAATGAAATTATTTTTACATGATTCAAGAGCATTGCTTCAACAAAAAAATATTAATATTAATGAAATTAAATATCAAAGTACTCCTAGGCAAAGCCAAAGAGGGCGCTAAATGGTGTTTACTAGGCAAAATTAACATTCCCTACAACGATCGTCGGGAAATTAAACTACGTATGATTCAAAAACAATAAGTTTGTCATTTATGCTGTTATTCTTTGAAATGTAATATAGTTGTATATTATTCTTTTGGGAGGGGAAGGTATTCACCTTATTCGTATATTTGAATACTTAAACAACAAAAACTATTATTATGAAAAAATTATATCTGCTAATCCTAACAATTATCATCAGTACAATTGGCTTTTCCCAATCATATTTGGGTTATGTAACTTTTTCAGTAAACCTGAGAACTGAGCCTAACAGTAATAGCAAAATAATTAAGACTTTAGAAAGAGGTGAAGCCCTTTTTATTATCAGTAACGAAAAGGACAATGGATATTATCAGGTAGTAAATATTGCTACTGATGAAGAAGGTTATGTTTTTGGCAGTAATGTTCAGATTGACGAAGAAATTCCTAAAAATGAGGCAGGTATATTTAGCCCAACTGGAAAAACAAAATCTTATAAACCATCAATTGAGATTTTCAACAATACAAATCTCACACTAACATTGAAATTGAATGAGCAAACATATCGTTTT
>JAOZNY010000353.1 GCA_029933565.1 Bacteroidales bacterium | reverse complement strand
ACAGAAGAATATTCAAATGACTGTGGAAAATGGCCACAAGTAAATTTATGTTTGGCAGCATAAAGTTCATCGGCATTATTCAAAGCATCTTCAAATGCAGGGCCCATCATTCCGGCCTCTACTCTTACTGTTTGATTTATTTCATTGAAACTAACAATCTTATTCAGATGTGTTGACAACACCAAAGTCACACCTCCCTTTTCAGGAAATAATCCAAAATTAACCGACGAACCACCACCATAAACATAAATTGGTATCTTTTGTTGATCGCAGAATTTTACAATCTCCGAAACCTCAGTTTTATTACGTGGGTGAACCACCAAATCAGTAATTTTCCCAACTTCCTTCCGGCGTAACTTCATTGTTTCCTCAACAGCAAATCCAGTTGAGTATTTTAAGCGCTCATATTCTTTGGAGGATACATTTTCGGCACCACAGATTTCAACAAATTTGTCTGTTTGCTCTACGCTTAATTTGCTTTTTACCTTTATGTCAACAATATCGTTTCCGGTAGTTTCTTTCTCGGTAAAATCTTTTTCAGAAAGTTTAAAGTTTTCTTTTAACTCCTTAACAAGCCGCTCATTTGGATGCTTAAAGCCATCTGGGGCACCATATTTAAATATTGAGCGGAAAGAACCTTTTTTAGGTGCTTCCTTTATCCAATTAGGTTGAACTTTATTTTTGATTGACATGCTAATATGATTTCTTATGATTACAAATATTATGCTGGTATTTGGAGTATTGTTTCCATTTTATCTATTTCGCTATTAAGTTTTTTATCATCCCAGTTTAATTCTTTCGCAGCAAGTTTAGCAACTTTATCAAGAGTTTCCTTTCCGGGATGGCCCAATTGACCAATACCAGTTCTGCGAATCATAATATCCGATAAAGATAATGCCATTTCATTTCTAATGGCAAATAGTACTTGAGCCAAATTTTCACCATCCTTATCTAATGGTTTTTTATAATTTTCATTTTCTTCAGCAATTACGAATAACTCATCAATTTCAGTTCCGTAGCATTTTATTAAATATTCAATTTGATCTGGTGAAAATTCAGCATATTGTTTCTGCTTCTTTGCCATAAAATCCTGAAAATTATCAATTTCGCATGCCTGCAAATAATTATCTTTTGAGATAGATTTTTTCTTTGGCAACTTGAGAATCTTCAGTGCCTTATCTATTGCTTTTTCCGCAAGCATACGACTGGTTGTAAATTTTCCACCTTCAACGGTAATTAAACCTTCAATTCCATTTTTCTTTTCTCCGGTAATCTCGTATTTCCGCGATGAATGGTAAACATCCTCCGTCTGGTCTTCTACCAGAGGACGTAATCCACCATAGGTATAAACAATATCTTCGTATTTAATTTTTTCGGTACTACCAAAAGACTGGTTCACATCAAGTAGCAATTCTTCAATTGCTTTTTTAGTCACTTTATAATCATCGGGTTTACCAATAAATTCTTTGTCGGTAGTTCCAACAATTGTATGATTTCGATACGGAAGCATGAAATAATGCTTGCCATTTGCAGTTGAACCTGAAAACACATGCTTATCTACAATCTTTTTCGTAACAAAATGTATTCCTTCTGAACGTCTTAACTCCTGACTACCAATATTATTCTTTACTTTATCCAATAGTATATCAGCCCATGGACCTGCACAATTGATAATTAACTTTCCTTTAATATCATATTTCTTGCCCGACAATTCATCAATTACCTTTACACCTTTTATGGTTTTCATTTTAGCATTCTCCGTAATAATGAAGTCCTCAACTTTAGTGTAATTTGCAACTGAAGCACCATATTTTACTGCCGATTTTATAAATGCAAGAGTGAAACGCTCAGGTGAGTGGCTTGAACAATCATAATACATTTGTCCGCCTGTTAATCCATCTTTTAGGGCATTGGGAAATAGTTCCAAAATATCATCAGATGAAACACTTTTGTGATGTGGCATTTTTTTGCTTTTATCCCAAAGCCAGTTCTTATCGAAGGAAAACAATTCATAGAGCAGCATGCCTATTTTCATCATTATGTTTGGAACCTTATCTTTTTTATAAATCGCAAAAACAAATGACAATGGGTGAATAAAATTAGGGGCAATATTTGTAAGCACCCTCCTTTCCTTCAACGACTCGCGAACCAAGGCAAACTCAAAAGTTGAAAGGTAACGCAAACCTCCATGAATTAATTTTGACGTAGCGGCAGAAGTAGCACTTCCAAAATCCGACTTTTCGATTAAGGCAACTGACAGTCCGCGTGAAGCCGCTTCGTATGCTACTGTGGCACCGGTAATTCCACCACCTATTACAATTAAATCGAATTCTTTCCCTTGATAATTTTCTATAAACCG
>JAOZNY010000352.1 GCA_029933565.1 Bacteroidales bacterium | reverse complement strand
TCTTTTCTTCTTCAGAACAAATTTCTAATCTTTTAAATGAAGCAAAAAGCAAAGATAATTATATCGAATATCTCAAAATAAATCTACAACGAATTAATGACCTGTTTTTAACTGAAAATGTTATTCAGCAATACTATAATTTATTTAAAAAGAATACTTAATTTTACAATAAATCTTATTAAATGAAATACTCAAAATATCTCTCTCTGATCTCGTCTTTAGGTGATCTATTAATCATGAATATCTGCTTCAATTTTGCATATTGGTATTTACTAGGATTTGACCTGAATAATTTTACCACTAATTCTATTCTCTTTTTCTTTTATATTAACCTAGCATGGATTATTTCAGCAAATATTTTTGAAGCATATAAAATCGAATATCATAGTTTAAAGAAAGTAATTCTATTTAATAATACCAAGACAATTATTTTCTTCTTCTTCTTGTTTTTACTTTATTTTCAGATTCTTACATTTGACTATTATAGTCGCGATGCAATCAAATACCTTTTTGTAACATTTTTTACACTTCTAATATTTTGGAAATTTTTCCTTTATTATACTTTTCTATATTACAGGAAATTAGGATACAATTATAGGAATATTATTATTATTGGTTATAGCGATAAAGCCACAGAACTAAAAGATTACTTCATTAAAAATACTTGGATTGGGTATCGCTTTAAAGGTTTCTTTACTCATCAATATTCTGACAAACATGAGATAAATGGCACATATGATGAAATAGAAGATTATGTTATTAACAACAGTATTGATGAGTTGTACATTATGAGTAATAGTGTTCATAATAGTATTTACAAAATCATTTCTTCTATTTCTAGTAAACATCCCATTACAATAAGAATAGTACCAGATTTTTCAAGTTTTTCGTACAGCAATATCGAATTAGTTGAATACGATATGATACCTGTTTTAAAAATAAATCATGGGCCATTAAATTTATGGTATAATCGAGCCATAAAAAGGCTAATGGATATTTCTATTTCAATTATTGTAATTCTACTTATTTTATCTTGGCTAGTCCCTATACTATTTATTATTGACTTATTCAATGGAGCAGAAGGCATATTTTTTACTCAAAAAAGATCTGGTATTAATAATAAAACATTTAATGTTTTTAAGTTCCGAACTATGAGGAAAAATAATAATGCAAACACTAAACAAGCAGTTAAAAATGATTCTAGAGTAACAAAGGTTGGGAAGTTTTTAAGAAAAACTAGTATTGATGAATTACCGCAATTCTTCAATGTACTATTTGGAAGTATGTCGGTTATTGGTCCCCGCCCTCATATGCTTAAACATACTGATGAATATAAAGTATTGGTAAATAAATTTATGATCAGGCATGTTGTAAAACCAGGGATAACTGGTTATGCTCAGGTTAGAGGCCATCGGGGAGAAATTAAAAAAACAAAGGATATAAAAGGTAGAATTAAACAAGATGTTCTATACATTGAAAACTGGTCATTAATGCTTGATTTTAAGATTATTTTTCTAACCATAAGAAATATGATATTGGGTGATGAAAAGGCATATTAATTAAACTATCTACTAGTAAAACCAGCAAATTCATTTGGTATTAAACCAGATTATTAAACTTAAAATACATAAACTTTCCATCAAATATTCTGTAGAAAAAGTTTTAAAATATATCCTTCCAAAAATTGAATATTAACAGTATTATTATATTTGTGCAAAAAATAATTGTGAGAAGAATCAACAACTTAACAGAGGTAATAAAATTCGCAGGCTTAGCCTTAATCATTGTACTAATTACATCGTGTAATTCAAACAACGGGGATAATTCCAATAAGGATATGGGCAACAGCCAAATTTTCTCGATTGGAGACAATCCAAAATCTTCACAAAAAGTCAGTGAAATGATTACGTTGTCAGGGATTAGAAAAGGTGGTTATGTTGTAATTATTCCGACTTCAAAGAAAAAGAACAACTCACAGACCAAAGGTATGAAACAGGCATTCAACAATCAGGGAATTATGGGAGTTCATGTTTTAAGTATTTATCCTAAGACAAGTTTAAAAAAAACGGATATACTTACTATTGAAAATGCATGTATTCTCTGCCTTATAGGCGAAAATCCTAAGCAGTTATTAAAAAATTCCCAATTAAAAAGATCCCTAATAAAAACCATGGAAAACGGTACACTTATTGGAGTAGGTGGAAAAGCAAATGATTTTAATCTTTTACCTAATTAATTATTAAAATTGCTTTGCTGAGATAAATTTTTGAAATTATTAGATTTTTATTTCTTAAATCTTTATGAATTTACTAAAACTAATTGCAAACGATTCCTGGCTTAAACCATTTGAGAATGTTATT
>JAOZNY010000008.1:19529-28504 GCA_029933565.1 Bacteroidales bacterium | reverse complement strand
GTTAATCCGGTAGCAATTTCAGTAATGGTGTAAGTAATATCAGTTGGATCGGTAGTAAAACCATCTTCAGGATCAAATGTAAGAACCCCAGTTGCTGGATTATAAGTCCATGTTCCTTCTCCTGGCATTGTTATGGAGCCATCACCTTCTAGGGTTCCTCCACTTGGTGGAATCAATGCAACCACAACATCAATTGCTATTGGTGTTGAAGCATCATGCAAAACATCATTAACAAGTATATTAAGAGGTACATTATCACCGGGAGTATTATCTAAATCTTCGTCATAATTTGCCCTTGGGTAAAGTATTACAGTAATCTTTAACATATCAGATGTAATGGAACAGGCAACATTATTTAAAGTAAGAATTGCTATTCGCTGATACCATGTATCTGTAAACAATGCCGGAGGTGAATATATATTGGCATTTGCTCCAGAAATATTAGAGAAACTAACTCCATCTGTACTATGTTGCCATTGATAAGTAATATTTGTGGCATCACCAGAAGCATCAACTGTACTAGTTAGTCCGGCAGGAGTATCTCCTTCATTAATAGTTTGGTCGGCAGCAATTTCACCAGCCGTTGTAATATTATTTATGGTAACTCTAATATCATTTGAGTTATCAGAACAATCAATTCCATTTAATGTGGAAATTGTTATACGATGATACCATCTATCTTCAGATAAAGTATTTGGTTCCTGATATGTAGCAATTATAGCTCCTGAAATATCATCCCAGTTTGTTCCATCAGGACTATCTTGCCATTGGTAAGCAAAAGTATCTCCGTCACCTGAACCTGCAGTTTCATCAGTAAATAGTGCTGGTATTTCGCCTTCGCATAAAGTTTGGTCAGAACCAACTTCACCACCATCAAGGTTATTTACCCAAACATGAATAATATTTGATTCAGCAGTACAAGGAACATTATCAATTGTTGAAATTGTAGTTCTTTGGTACCATGTGTCAGCAATTATTCCAACAGTTGCCTCATAAGTTGACGATGTTGCTCCTGCAATATCTGAGAATGAAATACCATCTGTACTATATTGCCATTGATAAGTAATTACTGCAGCAGGATTGTCGGATGATCCATCAGTTGAACTTGTTATTATATTAGGAATAGTCCCTTCACAAATAGTATGCTCACCGGCAATTACACCAGCGTCAAGATTATTGACATCAACAGTAACCGTATTGGAAGTAATAATATTACACCCATTACCGGCTGAAGTAACAAGAACCTGATAATAAGTATCGCTTGTTAAATTAGCAGTTGTATAATTTGCAGTTGTACCTCCCGTACCATCTGATACATTCGACCAGACGTAAGGAGAGTTTGAGGTGGAAATTTGCCATTGATACAATAACTCAGGTGTTCCATAGTCACCTACAACACTCATTGAGTAAGTTTCGCCATTACATATTGTTCCACTAATGGGTTGTGTAGTTATTTCCGGATCAGGAACAACGGTTATTTCAACAATATTTGAATTATCATTGCATGTAACAAGGTCACCAAGAATTGTTGATGTTGCAATTCGCTGATACCAGGTATCAACTGTTAATTCGTTTGGCTCAGTATAAGTTTCGGAAGTTGCTCCTCCAATATCAGAAAAATTAAAACCATCAATACTAATTTGCCACTTATAAGTAATATTACCATCACCATCAGCTTCTTGCCCTATGGTAGTTACAAATTCATCCGGTATCCCCTCGAAACAAATCTCCTGACTTGACTCAATAGTACCTCCATCAACATTATTTACAGTTATCAATATTTCATTTGAAGGTTCTGTACAAACAACTCCATTTACTGTTGAAATTGCTATGCGCTGGAACCAAGTATCTTCAATTAAACCAAGTGATTGATAAGTAGCAGTAGTAGCACCTGAAATATTTGTATAACTACCACCGGTATTACTTTGCCACTGATAAGTTAGTACTCCTCCATCACCAGATGCAGAGCCTAAGTTTTCAAATAATTGTGGTGGATAAGTAGCACAAATAGTTTCATCGTAACCAATAGTTCCCGGAGAATAGATATTATTTACCGTAACAACTATTTCATTAGATGTTTCAGAACAAGCATATCCATTTAAAGTAGAAGTAGCAATACGCTGATACCATGTATCTTCAATTAAATTACCTGCCTGATATGTTGCAGATGTTGCCCCAGATATATTTCCGTAAGAGTTTGATGAAGTATGCTCTTGCCATTGGTAAGTAATTACAGCAAGAGGAGAATGTATGGCTGTTGCATCAACAGAAGTAAACTCAACTGGGCTTGAATCCTCACAAATAGTTTGATCAGTAGCAATGGACCCCGGGGTCATATTGTTTACCCAAATATGTATGATATTTGAATTTTTAGTACACTCAACACCATCGAGAGTGGATTTATAAACTCGTTGATACCAACGATCGGAAGTTAATGCAGCGAGGAAAGTATAAGTTGAAGATTTTTCACCAGAGATATCAGAAAAACTGGAACCATTGGTACTTATCTGCCATTGGTATTCCAAAAGAATTCCATCTCCACTTCCATCAGTGCTACTTGTTAAGGTTGCTGGAGTTTCTCCTTCACAAATAGTTTGCTCAGCAGTTATTACACCAGGCTCAAGATTATTTACAACTACTGTTGCACAGACAGTTAAAACTGCATCACAATCAACACCGGTTTGCTGAATTTCACAAAAATAGTAAGTGTCTTCGTAAAGTTGTTCAGTTTCATATGAACTGCCTGTTGCTCCTGAGATTTCTGTAAAGCCTGAAGAACAATCAGTTGTTGATTTACTCCACTGATAAGAGAATGTTCCTGTTCCACCAGTTGCTTCAGCATCCATTGTGTGAGTATCACCCTCACAAATTGTTGCCCCTACTGGGGTGGCTCCTTCAATAGGATCATTTACTGCCTGAACTTCTACTACAGTAGTAGTCAATTCAGTACAATTTGGCGATGTAACGGTAATTATACATTGAAAATAATATGTACCAGTTAGAAGCGCAGATGTGGTATAATTATCACTATCAGTTCCAACATTAGTCCATGAATAAGGGCTGGAAACATCTGAACGTTGCCATTGATAATTTAAAGTAGCATCTCCACTTTCAACAACAACATCCATAGTGTGAGTACCACCATTACATAAAATAGTGCCAACAGGTTCTGTTGTAATTTCCGGTACGTAAACAGTTGCAACTGTTGACAATGGATTATTACAACCTGTCATATTATCAAGTACCCTAACTCTATAATAACGGGTGGAAGTCAAGGCGGAGGTTTCATAAGAGTTGCTTGTTGTATTTTGCACAGTTGACCACGGGGCAGTTCCTGTTGTAGACATTTGCCAACGATAATTAAAGTTTCCTGATCCGCCAGAAGCAGTTACGCTCATAGTATGTGTGGAGTTTGAACAAATTGTTGAGCCTACCGGATGCACATCAATTTGAGGGTCAGGATTAACAACCAACTCCATACAGGCTGATGTTAGTACATCACAACCTACTCCTGTTTGGGTAACAATTACCTGATAATGATAAGTGCCAGCTGTATTCATAACACCTGTGTTATAGCTGTTACTGTTTGAACCAACATTAGTCCAAGCACCAGCACAACCAGTTGTAGATCTTTGCCATTGATAGTCAAAGTCTCCTGTTCCACCGCTTACAGTTACTTCAAAATCAGCATCACCACCAACACAAATACTTTGATCAGGAGATTGAGTATCAAACTCTGGGTCGGGAACAATAGTAGCTGTTGCACAATCAGATGTTAAATTTGTACAAACACCACCAACATCTGAAACAACACAATGATAATAAGTGGTTACATTTAAACTAGGGGTAGTATAACTACTGTTTGTAGCACCTATTATTGGAGAGAAGCCTGAAAAACAATCAGTTGTTGAAGATTCCCATTGATAAGTATATGTTCCCGATCCTCCGGCAGCAACTACTTCAAATTCATTGGAACCACCAATACACATGGTAATATCCTGAGGGCCATCAACTTCAAAACCTTCATAATTAATAACATCTACATCGTCAGTTGATGGAGTACATATTGTTCCATTTACTGTAGTATATCTGAAAGTGTAGGTACCTGTAATTAATCCTGAAATATCTGTTGTTGAAGAATAGATATCATCAATAGTTGCCGTATTTGGCCCACTTATCTGTGACCATTGGCCTTCACCCACAGCAGGGTCAACAGCAGTTAGTATTGAAGCAATTTCATCACATAAGTATTGATCTGTTCCAGCATCTGCGGTACTAGGTGAATCCCAAACTGTAATTAGTACATTATCAGTTTTTTCACAAATACCAATTGAGTGAGACCATTGTAGTTCGTAAACTGCTGGTGAAGCAGGAACTAGTCCATTTACATTTGTTGTTGGATCATTTGCATCATCAAAAGTAACAGCATTTGGTCCATTTACTAATGACCATGTTCCTGTATTTCCAACGTCTGGTGTATTACCTTCAAGTTCAGTTGTAGTAACATCGCATAATTCCTGATCAGCACCTGCAACCGCCTGCGATGGAATTCCATATACATTAACAGTGGTGTTTGAAACACTAGGTATACATACTCCATTGGAGATTGTCCATGCAAATTCATAAACACCTTCAAGAGCACCAACTACATCTGTTTGTGGGCTGTTAGGATTTAGGATGGTTACTGTTGGACCAGAAACTTGTGTCCAGAGTCCGGTTCCTGCCAAAGGAGTATTCCCTTCCAGAGTTAGCGGTTCGTACAAACATAATTCTGTTGTTGTTGCAGAGGCATCTGCAGTCGTTGGTGTTTCATAATTAATTATGCTTACCTGATCAGAAAATGAACAAAGGGTTTCAACAGATGTCCATTCAAAAACATATTCGCCATATTCAAGTCCTGTTATTTCAGATTGAGGATTATTTGGGCTAACAATTGTTGGGTCTGTGGCTCCAGAAGGTTTTGAAATCATAGTCCATGTTCCTGTTCCTACTGTAATAGTATTACCATCTAAATTTGTGGTAGGTGAATCGCAAAACTCCTGATCATCGCCAGCATCGGCAACTGTTGGATTTTCATAAACAGTTATATCAACCTGATCGGTTTTGGTTACACAATTGCCATTAGATATTGCCCATTCAAATGTGTAAGTTCCGGGATATGAAAGTGGAACTAAATTTGAAATTAATGTTTGTGGCTGTATTAATGATTGAATTACAGGGTCTGGCGCACCTACTGGTTTTGTTACTAAAGTCCATTCACCTATTCCTACAGTTGGGAAATTAGCATCCATTGTTGCTTCCGTACCACAAACCTCAGTTTGATCTGGGCCTGCATCAGCATAAGTAGGTTCATCGTAGTTTGTAATTCTAACCTGATCGGCATTTCCACATTCTCCGTTTGTAACTGTCCATTCAAAAACATAAATTCCGGGAGTTGCTCCGGTATAAGTAGTAGTTGGGTTTGAAGCATCAGTAAAAATTCCTCCATCAGGCCCAAAAAGTTTACTCCATATTCCGCTACCAAAAGCAGGAGTAGATGCATCCATATCAAAAATTGTTTGGTTACATATTTCCTGATCTTCTCCGGCATTAGCCATCGATGCTTCATCGTAAATTGTAACTATCATTTGATCGGTAGATGTACAAGTAGCTTGACTAATGGAATATTCAAAAGTATAAACACCTGTTATTAAACCCGATGCGATAGCAGAATTACTTGAGGTTGGTGTTATTGTTGCAATGTTTGGTGTTGTTCCTATTTGAGTCCAGACACCGGTACTAGCTGCTGTTCCAACAAGATTAGTTTCTGTTACGGCGGTACAATAATTTTGGTCATCGCCTGCATTGGCAACTGCTACTACATTTATTTCCATCTGATCACTACTTGGAGTGCAATAGCCTCCAGTAGAAACTGTCCACTGAAATACATAGGTACCCGTAATTAAATTTTCAACTAAAGAAGTTGGAGAGGTAACATCATCAATTGTAGGTGTATTAGGCCCACTAACTATTGACCATAATCCATCTCCAACAGCAGGATCTTCAGCATCCATTGTTGCAGTATTATCATTACAAACATCAATATCATCTCCTGCATCGGCAGTAGAACCGGCTGGATAAGTAACAAAAACTGAAACAGTATCGGCATCGGAACAAGCCCCATTTGTTACTGTCCATGAAAATTTATAAACTCCTGATTGAAGACCTGAAATATCAGTAATAGGATTTGAAGGAGTATCGATTGTTACACCTGCATTACCAGAAACCTGCTCCCATAATCCATCGCCAAGACCTGGTGTAGCAGCAGTTAGAGTAGCTGCATCACCACAAACCTCAACATCTGAGCCAGCATTTGCAGTAACGGCACTATTTATAGTAATAAGTACTTCATCGCTTGTTGGATTACAACCACCACTAGTAATTACCCATTCAAATTCATAATTACCATCTGTCATTCCTGTAACAGTTGTATTATATAAGTTAATATCAGTAATTGTAGCAGCGGGACCACCTATTTTAGTCCATATACCTGTATCAATACCAGGATCGTTACCATCAAGAGTAATTGTTGTTGTTCCTGAATCCATACATTGATCTTCACCAGCATCTGCATCAATAGGGCCTTGATCATTATTAACAGTAATAATAACATCAGTACCAGCAGCTGGAGTACAACCATTACTAATTGTCCAGGTAAAAGTATATACAGTATTTGCAGATAAACCATTAACTTCAGTTGTTGGAGAATTAATATCGTCAATAACAACTCCTACATCTGGAACTACTGTCCATGTTCCAATTTCAAAAATAAATGTTGGTGGTTCGGCATCCATATAAACAGGAGTATTTACACAAACAGTTTGTGGGTCGCCTGCACCAACGGCAGTAGGAATAATATTGGCTACTAATACCGTAACATTATCAGAAGTAACATCACAATTTGGCCCACCAACAATCATCCATTGAAAAGTATAAAAACCATTTGATAAATTTGTGATTCCTAGTGTTGGGTCGTGAACGTCAGCAAGAGTAACAGTTGTTGGTCCTGAAACCTGCGACCATGTTCCTATACCAGAAGTTGGTGCATTACCAGCAAGGTTTGTTTCTGTAACACCACAATCAAGTATTTGAAATGTACCAGCATTTGCAGGGGTTGGTTGCTGTGATGTTTCTACCTGTACTACATCGTAAGCGGTTCCACAAGCCACATCAATGGCTGTATATCTGCGAAACTGAATATCGTAAACACCAATACTTGTAAGACCACTAATTGTGGCAGGAGAAGCACCTATTATTTCCCAATTGGTTGGGTAGGTGACACCTGAAATAGTAGGGCCATTTATAATACTGTATTGATTTACTCCTGATCCACTAAAAGTATAATCAATTTCTACTGATGTTGCTCCACAATCAGCAGCAATATAATCTTGAGTAATATCAATTACAGGTGCGTTATTTAAATAACGTACTTGAATCTGATCGGTGTCTGTACACGCAGTTAATGCATTTGAAATAGTATATGTAAAAACATAAGTACTACTGCCATCCAATCCTGTTACTGAGGTTACCGGACTATTTGGACTTACAATTGTAGCAGCAGGCCCTATTGTCTGTATCCACTCAACAGTTTCATTCACATACAAAGGGGCACTTCCTTCAAGTACTGTTGAAGTTCTACTATCGCAAAAAACCTGATTGCCGCCAATAATTGATGCCTCTGTTAAATCGGCAGTTGGTGCTGGTACAACAATAGTAACATCATCCGTTCCATTAACACATGAACCGTTTACAGTCCATCTAAAAACATAAGTTCCTTCAATTAGGTTAGAAACGCCGGAGTTATTATTGTTGGGAGAATTTATACTTGGTAGGTTCGGCCCACTTATTGTTGTCCATATACCTTGTTGTCCATTTATTCCTGAGCCTCCATATGATCCAGCAAAGTGTGTAGATTGAGTAGTAGAAAAACAATGATCTAAATTTTGATCAGTTCCTGCACTTACTGGTGACTGACCACCTGGATTAGTAATTACAACCTCATCTGAAGAACTACAGCCATTATTGCTGGTAATAGTCCAGATTAAATTTGCATTTCCTGAACTTCCGCCGGAAATTACGATTGCAGAAGTAGGCGAAGAAGGACTGCTAACACTAACACCACTACTTGCTCCCGACCATAAACCTGTTTCGTTAGCATCTGGAGCATTAGCCGATAATGAGGCTATATCACCTGGGCAGTAAGTTGCATCAAAACCTGCATTGGCAATGGTTAAATCCTCAACAGTTACATCAACATCCTGAAATACTAATGATCCGTCTACACAAGTTGTCGATATCCTAAAGGTATAGGTATTTCCAGCCGTAAAATTTGTTATTTCAGTATTTAAATCTGATGGATCAACAATGGTGACAGACGGCCCAGCAACCTGAGACCAGGTAGCAGTGCTGCCTGCATCTTCTTGCCCAGCAGTTGAGCCTTGTAAAAACATTTGTTCATTTGCACAAATAGTTTGAGGAATGCCGGCATTTACCGAACAGTTTTGTGCTACTACTAAGGTTGAAATCATGGAAAAAAGAACCATTGATACAAGCCTGATAGTTTTTGTGTAAAAACGTAAAGATTTTTTCATATATTATTTGGCTATTAAACATAAAAATAATTAGAATTCATTTGAATTCCAATAATTATTAATCCATTAATAATTTATTAATTAAAATACACTAATTTGTTGCTTGTTGGGTTTGTTTTTGATAATTTAATTAAAGAATTAAACCAGAGATAATTTGTTTTGTTAAGCAGCAGTGTTTGTTAAAGTCTTTTTTTGATTTGTTTAATACATTATTTAAGTGCGAAATTACTTAAAATAATATTACAGAAATGAAAAACTGGATCTTTTTATGAGTATAATTCCTGCTTAATTAATTACAAAATTAATACAATAATATTACATTATTAATACATACACGTTTATTAG
>JAOZNY010000008.1:5669-19429 GCA_029933565.1 Bacteroidales bacterium | reverse complement strand
TTTACCGAAATATTTGGAAGTATTTCATTGAGCCTATCATAAAAACCAATATGTACTTGATGAAACCTGAGTTCAAATTCTTTCCAAACTTCATTAACCGCACTTGATTCGAGTTCCAGAATTATGGAGTCAATTTTTTCATGATTTCCTTTATTGAAGTATAACTTTGCTGCTTTTAAATCGGCCACTGTTTTTGCAATTACTTCATTTCTTCGAATTGAGTACATTACATTTGTAGCCAGCTCCTTTTTTTTAACCTCAAGTTGCTCTTCTAGTTTCTTATTCTCCAACTCTATTTTTTGACGCAAGAGTTTGTTTTTTTCTGCCTCTAGTTTATTTTGTTTTGACCGTCCTGTTTGCAAGAAGTATAATAAAATAAATATAACCAAAGCCAATACAGAGGCTAGAATAGCAAAAATATAAATTGTTTCTTTTGTGTTTTGTTCTAATTCAATTTGCTGTTGCCTTAGTTTTTCTTCATTCAATTTGGAATCAAAATTTTCCTGAATTTCCACTTCGGCAAACCTCCTAATTTCCTCTTCATTTTTAAGGCTGTCCTTCCATTGTATTAATTGAGATGAATATAAATAGGCAGAGTCAAATATTTCTCTTTTACCATAGATGGTAGTTAAATTGTTCAACGCAACTGTTCCAGAAGAGCCATATTTATTATATTTGCTTTGTTCAAATGCCTTGAGAAAATTATTTGTAGCATTAATAAAACTATTCTTTTTAATATAGTAACTGCCCATATTATTATAAGTAGAAACAAGTTCTTTTTTAAAATTTTGTTTCAGACAAATATCCAATGCGTCATCAATATGTTTTTTTGCAGTTACTAAATCACCCATCTCGCGATAGGCAATCGATAAATTATTTAAAATGTTTGCATATGCTTTGATATTGTTTTCTCTATCAATTAGTTGAGTGGCTTTATTAAGATAATATTCAGCCTTTACATACTCCTCGATTTTTAAATATACTCCTCCCAGATTATTATAAAAATAGAATAAATATCTTTTTTTGCTTTCTTCACTAAAGTTTGAATTTTGTTTATTGAGAAAAGCAATTCCTTCTTGAAAAAACTCTATTGCTTCTTCGTATTTGTTCATTTCAAAATATACAGTACCTGTTCCATTTAGTACCCTAATGTACGCTAGAGACATATTCTTGTCGAACGAACTTTCATCTATGGAATTGATAATACTTTTTGCCTTGAATAGTTGATTAAGGGATTCTGCATTTTTCCCCAAACGCTGAAATAAAAATGCTTTTTCGTGAAAAACAGTTGTGAGAAGAAATTTGTTGTCTAATGTAGAGGCTAAAGTTTCAGCATCGTCCAGTATTATTACTGCAGATTCAGGTTTATCTTGATTAATCAGCTTTGAATAATTAATCATTGCCGAAATTTTTAAACTATCATTTGCATTTGAGTTAATTATTTGCAGTAGGGAATCAATACTTTGCCCAAATGAAGGATTGGATATTATTAGTAAAACGAATAATATCAAACTAGTAATAAAGAAGTTTAATCTTTTGGATAAATTACTCAAAACGTATGTTTTTAAGTTTCCAAAGGTAGAATAATTTTATTGCTAAGTACAAATTAGGATACTCCTTTCCCCCTTTTTCTTAAAAACCCCTGAGTGAGTGAAATCAACAAAACAAGGCCACTGATAAAGCCTGAAATCCGTGCAATATAATCACCATATTTAACATAATAAGTAAGTTTAGTGTTTGCATTTATGTTTTGTTTGATTACTGCTGGTTCCCAGTACTCTGTGGCTTGCTGAACATCGCCACGCTGATTGATAAATGCTGAAATACCCGTATTGGCCGAGCGTGCCACAGAACGACGGGTTTCGATAGCCCTTAAAACTGAAAATGACAAATGTTGCCTGTGTCCGGGTGTGTTTCCCCACCATCCATCGTTGGTGATTACAAAAATTAATTGTCCTCCTCTTTTAATGGTTTCTGCTACAAATTCACCATAAACCGATTCGTAGCAAATTATTGGCGAACTCCCAATGTTGTTTTGATCCTTAAAAACCAAGGGTTCTTTGTCGCGGGCAAGGGTACCAGTAGTACCACCTAAATTTATTGCTATACTTTCAATGGGTTTTAATATTCCCCAGGAAGGCATTATCTCAACTCCGGGAGTAAGTTTCGATTTATGGTGAATTTGAATAAAACCTGACTTGTCAATCATGAAAGCAGTGTTATAGGCGTAGTAATACTTTTCGGCATTGCTGAATTTACGCACCGCATTATTCTTTATTTCACCTTCCTTGACCATACTATAGGTGGTTGCCCCGGTAATAATTGTAAGTTGTGGGTACTGCTCTGTTAGATTGTATAATCTGCTTATCGATTTGGAATTATTGAGTGCTCCTTCCCAAATATCTTCCTGCAAGGCTGATTCAGGCATTACCAGATATTCTGTGTTTTCGTCAATCAGAGGTAAGGCAAGGTCTAAATTTCTGTTTAGAATAGAATCGAAACTCAAGGCATATTGTTCGACGTAGGGATCGATATTTGGTTGGACGACAACAACATTAAGTGGATTTTCTTCTTCGGTGTAGTTATTGTAAACATAATTTGAATAAACTATTGGCACAAATAAAACTAGCAAGGCCGTAACAATGCTGATACTTGCTTTCTTAACGCATTTGTTTTCCATTACCGTTTTCACAATATTGAAGATTAATACATTAACTAGTAGTACCCAGAGGCTGCCCCCAAAAGTTCCAGTGTGCTCGTACCATTGTATCCATTTTGGTGACGTGGCAAAAACATTTCCAAGATTTAGCCATGACCAACTTAGATCCCAGTTAAGATGAAAATATTCCCATGTTATCCAATAAAAAATTATAATCCAACTCCCTTTTTTATTTTGAAAGAAGCCTTTTTTTGAGATGTGGAATAAAGTAAAAACGATTGCTGTAAAAAGAGCATTAAGAACAAATGCTGCAATTGCCCCTACAGAGGTGGAATACCAGATCCACCAGGTAGTAAGCACATTCCAAATTAAAAATGTAAGCCACGAAAGCCAAAACATCCCCTTTTTATTGCTGTCACCCAAATATTGCTGCACAAAAAGTAATGGCACAAGAGCAACAAAAATCAAAGGTGAGAAACCCCTTTCGGGCCAGGCTGCTGCAAGTAATAAGCCACTAAGAATTGATAATAATATGAGATATTTTGTTTTCATTTATTGAATATTTTCAAATGTAAAATTACTTATTTTTCATGATTATTGATGGGGAGTTAAGGTTAAAGTTAAGGTTGAGGTTAAGGTTGAGGTTAAGGTTGAGGTTGGAGAAGAGGAAGGTTGGGAGTTTGAGAGTTTGGAGGCGAAAGTTCACAATATCTTTATCGAATGAATAATTAATTCGTTTCCAGAAACTTCAAAACTCTGTCCCAAAATCCAACTTCATAATGACAATTACTATGACCTTTTCCATTTATTGCCCATAATTCGGTTTGCTTTGGATTAGATGCTTTAATCAATAATTCGCTTTGCGAAAAAGGAACTACTTTATCAAGAGTACCATGAATTAAGAATATCTTTGCCTTAGTTTTAAAAATATTTTTTTCTGCAGCAATTTCTGAAAAACGTTTTCCAATTTTATATTGCATAAACTCAAATACCAACCAAATCAAAGGTTGTGGAACATGTTTTTTTCTAATGTGTAATGCCATAACGTTGGCGGGGTTTGAAGGGGCGCCAATAGTTATAATTTTCTTGATTCGCGGGTCGTGGGCAGCGGCATAAATTGATGCGGCACCTCCAATTGAAAGCCCAATTAATGAAATATTATTCTTTTCGGCACAAGGTTTTTGCTCAATAAAATCGATACTGGCACAAATATCTTCTGCAAATTTTACCATCGACGAAAAGTCGTCATTATCGCTGCTACCATGGTTTCGCGAATCGAAAGCCAAAAGGTTAAAGCCCTTCCCTTGAAGGCTATTTATGTAAGGCATTAGTCGGCCAACATTTTTCCCCCATCCATGCATCAAAATTGTGGTAGGTGCTGTTTTGTTAGCCTTAATCCACCAGCCGTATAGATTTTTATTGTTTTTTGTAGGTATGCTTACTTCTTCAAATTCAATATTATGATCGGCAGGTGTTTTACAATGCTTTTGCGATGGGGTTTTAAAACCTCTAATAATTATAAGACCCAAAACAAGGCTAAGTAAAACGGCAATGGAAACAATTATTAAGAATATCATTTTATAAAAATTATATTGAAATAGATAAAAACACCTGCGCTCCCCAATAGGTGGAAAGTATTAATGCTTGCGAAAATTTATACGACTTTACAAAACGACTGTAGCCTAAAATCGAATCAGAAATAACAAAAAGAAAAGAACCCAAAAGAATGTAGGTGGAAGAATTATCGGCCAGATAATAAAATCGTCCACTTGCCTGCCAAATAAAAATTAGCAAAGCCAGTGAATAGACAAGTACCGGCAATTTTAGTTTCCCTGTTTTGGGTAATAAAACCCATAAAAATAATACCGCATAAATTATAGCAGGAATTAAATATGGCCATTCAAAATATGGTCCAAAGCCTTGTGTAAATGCAATAATATAAAAAATATGGGCCACCAAAAAAGATGCTAATCCCTGAACAAATTTATCTGTTGGAAGCAGGAGAAAAATATCTCCCATCAGGGAAAACACTAATGCAGTGATAATTAAATATTTATAGGTTTCTGATGTTTCGGGTTGCTGAAGCAAAGCCAGAACGATTATCAATATTGTTGTTAGAGGTTTGAAAATATATTTCAGACGAGGTTTTTTCAGAAAGTCTCCCAAAACATAAATGCTTGCAGTAAATAAAATTATGACAATTAAAAAAATTAACAATGTTTTTATTTTTTCAGAACATTAATAAAGGAAGTTGTTGTAAGGGTATTTAATGGCATGGATACCTTTAATATTATCATATAAAAGAGTCCTGAATTTCTGATAATTATCTTTTGTTTTGGCTGAGATAAATATACAGGGGTGATTTTCTTTTGCCATCCAGGTGTTTTTCATTTCTTCTAAACTAACATTTTCCCTTGTGGAAGGCGTAAGGTCGTCTTCCTCTTTTTCTATCCAGTTGTAAGCATCAATTTTGTTAAAAACCATTATTACCGGCTTGTCGCCGGCACCAATATCAGTTAAAGTTTTGGTAACGGTTTTTATCTGGTCTTCAAATTCAGGATGTGAAATATCTACAACGTGAACTAAAATATCCGATTCACGAGTTTCGTCGAGAGTTGATTTAAATGATTCAACCAATCCGTGTGGAAGTTTCCGGATAAAACCAACAGTATCAGAAAGTAAAAAGGGTAAATTATCGACTACAACTTTCCTTACAGTTGTATCCAGAGTTGCAAAAAGTTTATTCTCAGCAAACACTTCCGATTTGCTCAGAAGGTTCATTATTGTTGACTTACCAACGTTAGTGTAACCCACAAGAGCTACCCTGATTAACTGCCCACGATTTTTTCTTTGTGTGGCCATTTGTTTGTCAATTTGGGTTAATCTTGTCTTTAACAAACTAATTTTATCGCGAATAACCCTACGGTCGGTTTCTATTTCTGTTTCACCCGGACCACGCAAACCAATTCCACCCCTTTGACGTTCGAGGTGAGTCCACATTCCGGTTAAGCGTGGCAATAAATACTGAAGTTGAGCAAGTTCAACCTGCACTTTAGCATGTGCTGTTTGTGCCCTTTTCGCGAAAATGTCGAGTATTAAAGTAGTGCGGTCAAGTATTTTACATTCCAATACCTTTTCAAGGTTGCGCTGTTGCGAAGGGCCAAGTTCGTCATCGAAAATTACCATATCAATTTCGGCAGCCTCTACGTATTGGCGTATTTCTTCCAGTTTTCCTGTGCCCACGTAAGTTTTAGGGTTTGGAAAATCCAGCGATTGTGTAAACCTTTTAACCGGATCGCCCCCGGCAGTTCTAACCAGAAATGCCAGTTCATCCAAATACTCATGCACCTTCTCGCGTCCATCTTTTTTCGACGACAAGCCTACCAGTAATGCAGTTTCTGGTCCTTTTTTAATTTGTGATTTCTTTTTTTCTAGCAAAACAAAACCCTTAATTTACAGTTCAAATATTAATAAATTTTTCTAAAACCAATTATTTCTCTTGCCAGCCTTGTTGTTGCCTGCGCACTAATTCTTGCTTTTTCGGCACCCATGTCCATTACTTTTGTAATGTAGTCCTGATCAGCAGAAATTTCAATAATCCTTTCACGGAAAGGTTCAGTAAAAGCAATCATATCTTCTGCCAGTTGTTTTTTCAGATCGCCGTAGCGGATGTTGCAATTGTTGTACTGATCGTTAAAATATTCAACAACATCGGGTTTTGAAACCACATCTAACAATGTGAAAAGATTTTGAATTGCTTCAGGTTTTTCCTGATTCATTTCTGTTGGACCACTATCGGAAACTGCACGCATCACTTTCTTTCGCAATGTTTTTGGGTCATCGTTTAAGAAAATAGCATTGCCTTCACCTTCCGATTTCCCCATTTTTCCTGAGCCATCAAGCCCAGGGATTTTAACCAATTGCTCACCAAAATTAAATGCCTTTGGAATTGGGAACAGATCAGTTTTATACATGCGGTTAAAGCGTTTTGCAAAAGTCCTTGTCATTTCCAGATGCTGCTCCTGATCTTTGCCAACCGGAACCATATGTGAGCGGTGGATTAAAATATCGGCTGCCATTAAACTTGGATAAGTGAGCAAACCGGCATTAATATTTTCGGGCTGCTTGCGGGCTTTCTCTTTAAAAGTGGTAACTTTTTGTAGTTCACCCATGTAAGCATTCATATTTAGGAAAAGATAAAGCTCGGTTGTTTCCGGAATATCGCTCTGTAAATACAATGTCGATTTTTCGGGATCCAACCCGGCAGCAAGATATTCAACCAAAACCTGACGTACATTTGCCTGCAAATCTTTTGGCTTTGGGTGAGTTGTAAGTGAGTGGTAATCAGCAATGAAGAAATAGCACTCATTGGTTTCCTGCATCTTAACAAAATTCTTTACCGCACCAAAATAATTACCAAGGTGTAAATTTCCCGTAGGCCTTATCCCACTTAAAACAATTGGTTTCTTTTCCATTTTTTAATCTTAATAGTTTTATGGTGGCAAAAATAGGAAAAATGCTTTTGTAAGTAATTAGATTTGTTGGCTATTGCAAATCTTAATTTACCTTTGCAGCAAACATATTCTTAAGAATTGAAAAAGATTCTCCTCATACGTTTTAGTTCAATAGGTGACATTGTTTTAACAACACCGGTTATGAGGGCACTGAAAGAACAATTGAATTGTGAACTTCATGTGCTCACAAAAAAACAGTATGCCACTATTTCAGAAAATAACCCAAATGTGGATGTTGTGCATTTGTTTGAAAAAAGTACTTCAGAAATTACTAAAAAACTAAAAAAAGAGAACTTTGATTTTATTGTTGATTTGCAAAAAAACATTCGTTCGCACAGAATAGTTAAAGCACTTAATGCACCTTTTGCGAGTTTCCATAAATTGAATATTGAAAAGTGGTTGTTGGTGAATTTTAAAATAAACAGCCTACCCGAAAAGCACATTGTAGAACGGTATTTTGAGGCAGTAAGTTCACTAGGCGTGAAAAATGATGGCAAAGGACTTGAATATTTTTACCCGGAAAAAGAAAAGATTAACCCAACTATAATTGATAAATCCCTCGAAAATGGATTTGTTTCCTGGGTTATTGGCGGACAGCATTTTACAAAAATAATGCCTGCCGAAAAAGTTGCTTCAATTATTTCTAAACTTAAAATTTCAATTGTTTTACTTGGAGGAGAAGATGATAAAAAGAGAGGCGATGAAATTATTAAACTGGCTGGAAATAAATCTGTTTTCAATGTCTGTGGACAGTTTTCATTAAATGGTTCTGCATCCATTGTTGAGCAATCGAAACTGGTAATCACAAACGACACCGGATTGATGCATATTGCTGCTGCTTTTAAAAAGCCGATAATTAGTTTGTGGGGAAATACAGTCCCTGAGTTTGGGATGTATCCTTACTTACCTGAAAGGGAAAATAAATTTGTAATTTCCGAAATGAAAGATCTAAAGTGTCGCCCTTGTAGCAAACTTGGTTTTACCAAATGTCCGAAAAAACATTTTGAGTGCATGCTGGGGCAGGATGAGGAGTTTATTGTGGAGAAAGTTGCTGAATTTACAAACTCTAATCTAGGTTAGACATAATATTATTGAATTACGATTCATTATTATTATAATATTATTGAATTACGATTCATTATTATTATATTTGCAGAAAAAATGATAGCACGCAGCCTACAAAATATTGTTTCAGGTAAAATTGGAAAAGGAAAAGCCATTATAATATTTGGCCCTAGGCAGGTTGGGAAATCAACTCTGTTAAATAGCATTGAACAAACAATAAATACGAAATCAATTTTTCTTGATTGTGATAACAATGAAATTAAAAAAGCCCTTACCGATGTTTCAGTTAATCAAATAAAAAGGATAATTGGAAACAACAACATCATTTTTATTGATGAGGCTCAAAGGGTAAAAAATATTGGTTTAACCTTGAAGTTGATTACTGATCAAATAAAACCAAAACAATTGTTTGTTTCAGGTTCTTCATCTTTTGATTTATCCAACGAAATAAATGAGCCACTTACCGGACGGAAATTTGAATATCATCTTTTCCCATTCTCATTAAAAGAACTTGTTGACCATTTTGGTTTTCTTGAGGAAAGTCGTAATCTGCAATACCGTATGGTTTTTGGAATGTATCCTGACGTAATTAATAATCAGGGTAATGAAATTGAAATATTAAAAAATCTTAGTGGCAGTTATTTGTTTAAGGATGTGTTTTCGTTTCAGGATATGCGTAAACCAGAATTTATTGAATCTTTATTGGAAGCCCTCGCCCTTCAACTTGGTTCCGAAGTCTCATTTAATGAATTGGCACAATTACTTGGCTCCAATCCGCACACTGTTCAAAAATATATTGGCTTGCTTGAAAGGGCTTTTATCATTTTTAGGTTGCGTTCATTCAACCGAAATGTACGTAATGAAATAAAAAAGGGAAGGAAGTTTTATTTCTATGACAATGGCATTCGAAATGCCATAATTGGTAATTACAGTTTGTTAGACCAAAGAACCGATGTTGGTGCATTGTGGGAAAACTTTGTAGTAAGTGAGAGGATGAAGTATTTGAGTTATAATAAAATATATGCCAATAGGTATTTCTGGAGAACTGCGCAACAACAGGAGATAGACTATCTTGAAGAATACAACGGACAACTTACTGCATTTGAAATAAAATGGAATCCTAACAAAAAAGTATATTTCCCCAAAACATTTACAGTAAACTACCCCAATGCAAGACTTAATACAATCAACCCTGAAAATATCTGGGATTTTGTGGGGGTATAAATAAGTTTGGCATAATGTTGCTTCTAGCAACTAATAATTAGCATTAAAAACCCAATTTTTAAAACTTAAACAGGACTGAGTTAAGTTTACAACCTCTCTGGGTTAAGTTTGTAACTTATCCCAAATAATAAAACAAGTTTGCAACCTGTGAACTGGGTTAAGTTTGTAACTTAACCCAAATAAATAAAACAAAGTTTGCAACTTTGCTAGTCCAAATCCTTCCCAATAGCAACAAAAGGATTATGCAGTTTTTCAAATCCAATTTGTGTCTCTGGTCCGTGTCCGGGATAGGCGGTTGTTTCGCCCGGAAGTGTAAAGAGTTTTTCCCAGATGCTTTTTTGTAGCAGATCATAATTGCCTGTTTTTAGGTCTGTTCTGCCAATACTTTCGCGGAAAAGAACATCGCCTGTTATAACAAATTTATCTTCTTCACTATAAAAACAAATGCTGCCATCGGCATGACCAGGGGTATCCAGAATTTTTAGTTTCGATTTGCCAAATTCTACAAATTCATCATCACTTAAAAACTCATCAATTTCTTTAACTCCATCCATATTTAACCCAAATGTACTTGCATAAACTTGTGCTTCGTCAAGAAAATAACCACTGTGTTCGTGAGCAAATAATTTTATACCATATTTCTCCGAAACATATTCGTTGGCAATAATATGGTCGATGTGGGCATGGGTATTAAGGAGTTTTACCGGCTTAAGTTTGTTGCTGGAAATATAATCATCAAATTTTTGTTTTTCCTGTTCACCATCCATTCCTGGGTCAATAATAACACAATCACCAGTTTCATCATTTAAAATATAAGTATTAACCTGATAGGGGTTGAAAGCAAATCTTTTTATCGTAATCATAAAAAATAAATTTTCGGTAAAGTTATATATTATTCTTTGTCGAGATTTGTTGATATTTTTGTTTAATTTTTGTTTTAATTTAGCATTTTTCAAAATCAAGTAAACATTAAAGAAAACCATAAAAATAGGGCTGTTCAGAATAGTTTTCCATTAACATGGGGAATGGTGTTAATAATAATGTTGATTCCTGTAATTGCTTTCCCTCAGTTTTATAATGGCTCAAATATGACCTTTGGTAAGAACCGAGTTCAATATCAGGAGTTTTTATGGACATTTTACAAATTTGATGATTTCGATACTTACTTCTACCGTAACGGTAAGGAATTGGCTCAATACACCGCCCAGTATGCTCAAAAGCAAATCCCTTTATTGGAAAACAAAATTGAAAGTGGGCTCGACAAAAGATTACAGTTTGTTATTTTCAACACACTTTCCGACCTTAAACAAAGTAATATTGGGCTTGTCTCCGATCAGGATTACAACACTGGGGGTGTAACACATATTATTGGCTCAAAAGTAATGTTGTATTTTGATGGCAATCATATTAATTTGCAAAAACAGATTAGGGCAGGCATTGCCGAAGTGTTGTTTAACCAAATGATGTTTGGAGGAACAATGGGCAAACAAGTTAAAACATCAACTTTTTTTTCAATGCCCGACTGGTATAAAATTGGGCTTGTTTCATATTTAAGTGACGACTGGAGTGTGGAATTCGATAACCATGTTCGTGATGGTGTCCTTTCGGGACGTTACAAAAAAGTTAATAATCTGAATGGTAATGATGCTGTTTATGCCGGACATTCGCTTTGGAGGTTTATTGCACTTCGTTACGGCAAGTCAAGCGTGAGCAATATTATTCATATGACCAGCGCAAGCAACAGTATTGAGAAAGGCTTTATGTATGTAATTGGCTTGCCTTTTAAAACATTGGTAAAAGAATGGCAGGCATACTATTTAAAAGAATATCAACAATTTGCTGGCAATGAATTACTACCCGAATCTCTTCTGCCAATAAAATACAAGGAGCATAGAATAATTGGAAAACCTACCCTTAGTCCTTTTGGTAAACATATTGCCTACACATCAAACGAAATGGGAAAATTTAAGGTTTGGTTGTACAATCTTGAAACGGGTAAGAAGAAAAAAATTATGAAAGAGGGTGTTATGATCGACACAAAAACAGATTATAGTTACCCCCTGTTATCGTGGCATCCCACAGGTAAACATCTGGCAATTGTTATTGAGGAAAAGGGTCTTCCACGCTTATATCTCTATGATATTGAAGAAAAAAAATTCGCAAAACAAAACTTCTATGAGGTTCAAAAAATAACCGATTTCGCATATTCCGACGATGGAAGGTTTATGGTAATGTCTGCCGTGCAAAAAGGGCAATCAGATTTGTTTGTTTTCAATATTGCAGCCAGTTCATTCGAGAAAATTACAAATGATATTGCTTCCGACCTAAATCCAAGATTTATCAATAATTCAACGCAGATTGTATTTTCATCAAATAGAATAAATGACACAATTGAATGGAAAAAAAATGAATTCAATGGGTTTAGTACTAACTTCGATCTTTTTGTTTATGACTATAAAACACATAATCCGGTATTAAAACGGATAACACAAACCCCTATTGCAAATGAGTTTCAGGCCGAAAGTTTTGGATATAATCAAATAACATATTTAAGTGATGAAAACGGGGTGGTAAACAATTATCTTGCAATAATTGACAGTACTGTAAGTTCGGTTGACACAACTGTGCATTACAGATATTTTGTAAACACCAAGGCAATCACGAACCTTTCAAGGAATATAATTTCTAAAAATACAGCACCAAAAAGTAATAAAGATGCTTTTCTTGTTTTTCATGACAACCTTTGGAAAATCTATTTAAATTCTACTTCTGCTTACCAGCAAATGGAAGAACCTTTATTAGGGACTACTTTTTTTATGGCTTCTGAGAAGAAAAAATATCAGGCATTGAAGCCTAAACCAAGGATAAAGCCAAAGGAAATATCAGATACTACAGAGTTAAAAGATAAAGAACCGGTTTTGGAGAAACCTAAATTAAAAAGGTTTTATATGGTTTATGCCGATAAGGACGGCAAAGAAGTATTAGGTCGAATTTCGGGAAGGGGAACCATAAAAACCCCTACTGGAAAAGGTGGAGTGTCAGGATTGCTTACGCTAGGAGCAACGGGTAGTGACGTATTTAAAATTCCTAAAAGACGAAATTACTATGTTTCATATTTTATAAGTGAATTGACTTCTCAAGTAGATTTCAATTATATAAATTATAGTTATCAGCCATTTACAGGTGGACGGTCACCAATTTACCTTAACCCGGGTTTCAATATTTTTTTAAAGGTTGGCTTAACAGATTTGATGGAGGACCACAGACTTATTGGCGGTGTTAGATTTAACTTCGATTTTATGAATAACGAATATATCGCCAGTTATGCTAACTTAAAAAAACGTCTTGACAAAGAAATTGTTTTCCATCGAAATACTCTGGAATCCTTCAATGGATTTTCGTTGTTAAGGATACATACACACGAAATTTTTTATATGTTGAAATGGCCTTTTAACGAAGCTTTGAGTTTAAGGGGTACAGCACAATACCGCAACGACATGTATGTAAACATGGCAATAGATCAGGTTAACCTTGAAATACCAAATACTTATGCCAATTGGGGTGGTTTAAAAGGGGAGTTGATTTTTGATAATACCAGATCGCTGGGGATGAACCTTTTAGTAGGTACGAGATATAAGTTATTTGCAGAATACAATATTATGTTTGGGGCATTGTCTGACAAATCATTTGTTAAGCTTGACAGGCAGTATAATTTATTTGTTTTAGGTTTCGATTTTAGGCATTACCTTCGTATTCATCGGTCGTTTATCTGGGCTAATCGAATTGCTGCTAGTACTTCTTTTGGGGCAAGCCCATTGATTTATTATATGGGAGGTGTTGATAATTGGCCCTTTGCAAAATTTGGTATCGATACACCAATAGATTATGAACAAAATTATGCCTATCAAACTCTTGCTACAAATATGCGAGGCTTTTATCAGAATGTAAGAAATGGGAATAATTTTGTTGTTATTAATTCTGAATTGAGATTTCCCATATTTCAATATTTATCAACCACACCACTGAGTTCCAGTTTTTTACGAAATTTTCAACTTGTAACATTTGGCGATATTGGAACAGCATGGACAGGTCCGAATCCTTATAGCGAGGAGAATGCCTTATTTACAAAGTATATCACAAGCGGGCCCTTTAATATTTCTGTAATTAGGCAAAAAGAACCAATTGTTGGAGGCTTTGGGTTTGGTGCTCGTATTCATCTTTTGGGGTATTTTGTTCGTGGCGATGTTTCGTGGGGAGTAGAAGATTATCAAATTAACGATCCTGTATTTTATCTATCA
>JAOZNY010000008.1:0-5569 GCA_029933565.1 Bacteroidales bacterium | reverse complement strand
TGTTTCGTGGGGAGTAGAAGATTATCAAATTAACGATCCTGTATTTTATCTATCATTAAGCCTCGATTTTTAAATCAGTGAGACTAAGATTTTGTTTTTCAAAATCATTTAGCCGAACTGTTCCCGAGCGATAGTCGAGGGATCTCATGGGTTTTATTCCCTGCATCTTGATGCGCTAATAAATATCAAGATTCGACTGAGATACATCGTCAGTTTACTGCGAGGAGTTTCATTAATCTTTTTCGTTAAATAATTAACAATTATTTAACGATGATTGAAAAAAGATGTGAATTGATTAACATTAAGTTTATAAAAAGTATTTTTGTTAAAACTCAATGATGGCAATAGTTTTAAGAATGTTTTTTTTCATAATAATAACATCCATTTTTTCACATAAAAAACTGTGCCAAGATTCCAAAAAAACAAATAAAAAATTATTTAATAATCTAAGCCCTTAGTCTTCCGGAGTTTAAACTTTTCACATGCAATCTGTTAATAAGTTAAACCAAAGTTAGTAGAATTCCTTAGTATATTGCAGACTTAAAAATCAGCAACAATTATTATTCCATGTTGCTGAATATTAATCATTTAGCAACAAAGACCAAACTATTAATTAATTACTTCATGGAAGAAAATTTACTTTTCAGCCTAGAAAATACGGGCACTACAAGCACACAGAAGGAGGAAGAAAATAAGATTGAGGAGAAGACTTTTTATGATAAGGTATTGGAAGAAAGAAACAAATCGGAAATGAGAAATGAAAACCTGGAAACCACAGTAGCATCAAAATTAACAATTACAACAAATAGTGATAATCCAGCCCAAGAGAGTTCAAGTATTAAGCAAAGCAATAAAATTGAATTGAAACAATATACTCACGAAGAGGCAATGGAATCTTCAATTGAATATTTTAGTGGAGATTCGCTTGCTGCAAATGTTTGGATAAATAAGTATGCCCTAAAAGATAGCCAAGGTAATCTTTATGAGAAAAATCCTGATGAGATGCATCGAAGGATTGCGGGCGAAATTTCCAGAATTGAGAAAAAATATAAGAATCCCATAAGTTACGATGAGATTTATGAAGTACTGAAAAATTTCAAATACATTATTCCTTCTGGTAGCCCTATGGCTGGAGTTGGAAACGATTTTCAAGTTTCATCACTTTCAAATTGCTTTGTAATTGGAAACGATGGCGATTCTGATTCATATGGTGGAATACTAAAAATAGATCAGGAGCAGGTTCAATTAATGAAAAGAAGGGGAGGCGTAGGCCACGACCTGACCCACATTAGGCCGGGAGGAAGTCCGGTTAAAAATACTGCACTTACCTCAACCGGGGTTGTTCCTTTTATGGAGCGATATTCAAATTCAACTCGTGAAGTAGCACAGGATGGAAGACGTGGTGCCTTAATGCTAAGTATTGGAATTAAGCATCCTGATTCAGAAAAATTTATTGATGCTAAAATGGAATCGGGAAAAGTTACAGGAGCAAATGTTTCTGTAAAGCTTGACGACGAATTTATGAATGCAGTAAAAAATGGAACTTCTTATGTTCAGCAGTATCCCATTAACTCTGCAAATCCTACAACAAAAAAAGAAATAGATGCCCGCGAACTTTGGGGTAAAATAGTTCATAATGCATGGTCGTCGGCCGAACCTGGTATACTTTTCTGGGATACAGTTATTCGCGAGTCGATACCCGACCATTATGAAGATTATGGTTTTAAAACAGTTTCAACTAACCCTTGTGGGGAAATCCCATTATGCCCTTACGATAGTTGTCGTTTGCTTGCGCTAAACTTATACAGTTACGTTGAAAAACCATTTAGCGAAGAGGCTTATTTTAATGGCGATTTATTTACAAAGCATTCGCGCATGGCTCAAAGGATAATGGACGATATTGTTGATTTGGAAGTGGAAAAGGTTGAAAGCATTATTGCTAAGATTAACTCTGACCCGGAAGCTGATGAAATAAAAGCAGTTGAAAGAAATCTTTGGGAAAATATACGTGAGAAATCGCTACAGGGTCGTAGAACAGGAATAGGTATAACTGCCGAAGGCGACATGCTTGCTGCATTAGGATTTCAGTACGGTTCAGATAAAGCCATCGATTTTTCAACTGAAGTACACAAAATACTTGCAATAGAAGTTTATAGAGGTTCTGTTGACCTGGCAGAAGAAAGAGGAGCATTCCCAATTTATGATTATAAAAGAGAAGTTGAAAACCCATTTATAAATAGAATAAAGGAAAACGCACCACATGTTTACGATAAAATGAAAACCGTTGGTCGCCGTAATATTTCGATGCTAACAATTGCGCCTACCGGGAGTGTAAGTATTTGTACTCAAACATCTTCTGGCATTGAGCCTGTTTTCATGGTTTCTTATAAACGCCGTCGCAAGGTTAATCCAAACGATAAAAATGTTATTGTAAGTTTTGTTGATGAAGTAGGCGATTCATGGGAAGAATACAATGTTTTTCACCCTAAGTTTGAAACATGGTTAGATGTAAATGGCTACGATGTTGCAGAAGTTAAAGCAAAACCTGACATTGAACTAAATGAAGTAATTAAAAAATCCCCATATTATAAGGCAACCTCCAACGATATTAATTGGGTAAGCAAAGTAAAAATGCAGGGCGATATCCAGAAATGGGTTGATCACTCAATAAGTGTTACAGTTAATATTCCAAATGATGCCGAAGAGCAATTGGTAAGTGATATTTACCTAAAGGCATGGGAAAGTGGTTGTAAGGGAATGACCATCTATCGTGATGGTTCGCGCTCAGGAGTTTTGGTTAGCAATGATAAGAAAGAAGAAGTTAACGAAAATGAAATAGTTGAAACCAAAGCACCAAAACGTCCTAAAATGCTTGAGGCAGATATTTTACGATTTCAAAATAATTATGAAAAATGGATAGCTGTTATTGGTAAGATTAACGATAAACCTTACGAGATTTTCACAGGTAAAGCAGAGGATTTCTTTTTACCACCATATGTTGAGAGTGGAGTTGTTGAGCGTGTAAAACAAAAAGATGTACGTACTCAATACAATTTTATTTATAAAGATAAACAGGGCTATGAAATAACAATGCCGGCTCTTTCGAGGATGTTCGACGACTCTTTCTGGAATTATGCAAAACTTATTTCAGGCGTGCTTCGCCATGGAATGCCTTTGCAATATGTTATCGATCTTATTGGTAATCTTAACTTTCCTGAAGACAATATAAATACCTGGAAAAATGGTGTGGTAAGGGCACTTAAACGTTTTGTCCCGGATGGAACTAAGACTGATACCAAATGCCCTGATTGTGGCGAAGAAACACTGATTTATGAAGATGGTTGTTTGATTTGCAAATCATGCGGCCACTCAAAATGCGGTTAGTTTAAATTTTTTCATTGATAGTAAAAAGCCCGGCCTTATGAGAGGTCGGGTTTTTTTTATTGTATTGTAACAAAGTCAATCCCAAATATATCGTGTTTTCCTAAACCTAAGATGTATAAATCCTATAACAACTAAAAAAATGCCGTCATTACGAAGCACCTATGAAGGATTGTCGTTTCTTTCAATTATTGGTAAGGCGCTGAAGTAATCTCCTAATGGTTGTTGTATAAGCCATGAGATTGCTTCGTGCCATTCCATTTCACCATCCACTAATACAATTGTCTTGGGTACTCGCAATGACGACTCTTATTTATTAGAAACACAGTAGGATGGAACATTCTTCTTGAAAATATGTCTAAATTTCACAATGTACAAGAGATGAATTCATACTTGACAAAAAATAGTTTTGGCTTATCTTTGTGTAAATCATAAAATTAACTTCTCATGGAAAATCAAAAGACTAAAACACCTAGAAGTAAACTTTTCCTGTTTACATATATATTTTCAACAATTATTTTCCTTTTTTATTCGCTTTCTTATCTTCCAAAATTAGTAGGCGATATTATGGATGAAGGCTTTTCGACACTTTATTCTAACACATGGGAAGTTCTGGTAATGACTTGGACATATTTTACATTTACAGTAGGTTTTGCACTCTCCTGGTTCAAAAAGTTTGTTGCGGCAATAATCATTTTATTTGCTGCTGTTTTACAAATGGCACCATTTTTAATAATTGATGCAAATTTTGGCTCGCTGATTTTTGGACTCCCTCTTTTAACTATTGGAATACTACTGCTTGTTTTACACAAATCATAAATCTATTAATCGTCTACGACGAATTGTATTGGCAATAGACTTTGTTACAATAATATAACCACTAGGTGGTATTGTGTGATAGATGTTTTGTATTCAGAACTTTGCCCGTAGGGCATAAATTATTGTAATAAGTAGAAATATTTTTACTTTCCCTGTAGGGGATTAATCTTTTAAATAACTTATTTCCCATACCAATTAATCTGCTACAATCCCATCCCCTTACTAACCAACTCAGCAATATCGTAGTTTTTGATTTCTTCTTCCTTGTTGGAATACTTTAACCCATCGGTCATCATTACCATGCAAAATGGGCAGGCTGTTGCGATAATGTCGCAGCCGGTTTTTAGTGCTTCTTCGGTGCGTTCCATAAATACTTCCTTATTACCTTTTTCGGCTTCCTTAAACATCTGTCCGCCACCGGCTCCGCAACAAAGAGCAAAACTCTTATTGCGTTCCATTTCAATTTTAACCGAAGGAATTGAATTTAAAACAGTACGTGGAGCATCATATTCGCCATTGGCTCTTCCAAGATAACAAGGATCGTGGAAAGTGATTTTCTTGCCTTTAAACTCGTCACTATCAATTTTTAGTTTTCCTGAAGAAATTTGTTGTTGTAAGAACTGTGAGTGGTGAACCACATTGTAGTTTCCGTCAAAATCGGGATATTCATTTTTAAGAGTGTTGAAATCGTGTGGGTCGCAAGTGATTATATTTTTTACTTCGTAGCCGTCAAGGATTTCAATGTTCATCATTGCCTGCATTTGGTAAAGCATTTCGTTACCGGCACGTCGGGCAACATCTCCACTGTCGGTTTCTTCGATGCCAAGTACTGCATAATTTATCTTAAGGTGATTAAGAATTTTAATGAATTCACGTGTTACTTTTTTATAACGGTCGTCGAAGGCTCCTGCCGAACCTACCCAAAACAGATAATCGACAGCTTCGCCTGCAGCCAATTTATCGGCCATCAAAGGAACTTCAAGACCCTCGGCCCAAAGCATTCTGTCCTCTGGTGAAAACTGCCATGGAGCACCATTATTTTCAATATTCGAGAACATGGTGTTGAGACCACTTGGTGCTTTCGATTCTTCCATCACTAGATAACGTCGCATATCCAAAATTAAACTTGGTTGGTTGATATTTACCGGACACTCCTGTGCACAGGCATTACATTGTGTACAAGCCCAGAGTTCTTCTTCTGTAATAAAAGTTGTACCAATTAAAGCGTTTCCATCATCAAACGAACCTCCTTCTTTTAACAGACCCGGGCCTTTCTGTTTCATCCTAGCACGGGTGTCCATCATTATTTTTCGTGGCGAAAGAAGTTTGCCTGTAATATTTGCAGGACAAACAGAAGTACACCTTCCAC
>JAOZNY010000351.1 GCA_029933565.1 Bacteroidales bacterium | reverse complement strand
AAGGTTACAAGTAACGAAATATGTAGTCCTCGATTGGCTTGCGGCTTTAATAGCCTGGAGTTTGTTTTACTTTTTCAGGAAACAATGGGAGGTTCCTGATTTGGCTTCCCATCTTGACTTAATTTTCGACGATCGTCAGTTTTGGCTTGGAATAGTAGTTGTTCCATTAGTTTGGCTTGTGCTTTATGTTATGATTGGTGACTATCGGAAAATATACCGAAAGGCACGATTAAAAGAACTTGGCCAAACATTTATAATTACCTTAATTGGTGTTACCCTTATATTTTTTATCCTTATTCTCGATGATATAATTTTAACTTATAGGTCGTATTATCAGTCATTTTTAACATTGTTTTTGTTGCATTTCTTTTTTACCTATTCCTTTAGGCTAATGCTTACAACCATTACGGTAAAGAAAATACACTCAGGCGAATTAGGGTTTAATACTGTAATAATTGGCAGTAATGGTAACGCACTTAAAACTTATAACGATATTATTAATCAGGAAATTCCTTCAGGGAATAGATTTGTTGGTTTTGTAAATGTTTTGGACAGAAAACAATTTAAGATTGGGAAATTTTTGCCGCATCTTGGTAATTTTAGCGTTCTTCATAAGGTAATCAATGAGTATAATGTTGAGGAGGTAATTATTGCCATCGAACGCTCTGAAGGTAATAATATAGAGAGAATCATTATTGAACTAGAGGATACCAATGTAATTATTAAGGTAATACCCTTGATGCAGGATATAGTGTTTGGGACAGTAAAGGTTCAGGGTATTTTCCACACACCTCTCATAGAAATATCTCCAGACTTAATGCCTGCATGGCAAAAATCATTGAAAAGAATAATAGATATTTTCGTTTCTATTATTGCCATTATTCTACTATTGCCATTTTATATTATTACGGCCATTGGTGTAAAACTTTCATCGCCGGGACCCATTTTATTTGGACAGGAAAGGGTAGGCCGAAGGGGCAAGCCATTTAAGATGTATAAATTTCGTTCAATGTATGCTGATGCTGAAAAATTTGGCCCACAACTTTCTTCTGATAATGATCCTCGAATTACTCGTTTTGGTAAATTCCTCAGGAAAGTAAGACTTGATGAAATACCCCAGTTTTTTACTGTTGTTATGGGGCAAATGTCGTTAGTGGGTCCAAGACCTGAGCGTCAGTATTATATCGATCAGTTGATAAAGCGTGCACCTCATTACCGTTTGCTAATGAAGGTAAAACCTGGAATAACTTCCTGGGGTCAGGTAAAGTGGGGATATGCCTCTAACCTTGACGAAATGGTAGAGCGCCTCCATTACGATATTCTCTATATCGAAAATATGTCGCTGGCTATGGACTTTAAAATCCTAATTTATACTGTATTGATAGTCATTCAAGGTAGAGGGAAGTAGTTAAAAATTAACGATTTTTGATTTTCGATTAACGATTGATGAATACAGAAATATAATTCAAAAAAAACAATAAACTATGGATGCTTCTCAATATTTTTATCGTAATGTAATGTTTTCAAAACAGGGTGATGAAATCTCTCTGGTAGATATTTATAACCCTAAAAATGAGGAGAAAGTTCTTGAAATGTGGTTTGGCCTTGTTTTGCAGTTAGCAGATGGTCAACATACAGTTAACGAACTACTTGATTTTATTTCAAAGCAATACAAAGGAGATGCACCTGATAGTCTTGGGCCGACAATTCATTCAGTAGTTGAACGACTAGTTAACTTGCGGTTTATTGTTTTAACGAAAGAGGCTACCGAATTGCCTTATTACTTATCACGACCAGTGGAGTTATTGGATATTGAAAAAGCCAAGAAAATAATGGAAGAGGATAAGAGAAACGCTAAACCTAAACAATAAAATATTTTTCACTAAGTTCGTTTACTCAAAAACAAATTTGCACTTTAATTATTCGTAATATTGCGAACAAGTATTATATTTTATGGATAAATCGCAAAACACTTTTAGTGAAGATCAATTAAAACTTGCCAGGATATCTAAAGCATTAAGCCATCCTGTTAGAATTTATATAATGCAACTCCTTTCTAAACAAACTTGCTGTTACAGCGGAGATCTGTCAGAAGAACTCCCAATTGCTAAATCTACTCTTTCTCAACATTTAAAGGAATTAAAGACAGCCTTTTTTATGGGGGATTCCTCTCCGTTAGCCAACGGTTTCGGAATGACAACCATGTTTACTCAATAAAAGAATCATCTTTTACAAGAGGTTTTATTGGTGCTGGTTTAGAAGGTGCACTAGAAGTTGTTGTTAAACCTTTAAGAGAGAACATTTCATAACCATCAACAACTCGACCGGTTAAATTTAAGTTGCTTGCACTGTGATACGCTCGTTCGGTTTGATTT
>JAOZNY010000119.1:4492-9283 GCA_029933565.1 Bacteroidales bacterium | reverse complement strand
TTTTGTCTTTGTCGAGGATGAAAATTGTTGGAGTTGCTGCAATCCCATATTCTTCAACAGTAAGTCCGTTCCAACCCTTAAGTTCAGCAATGTTTGTCCAGTTTAAACCATGAGATTTTATTGCATCTAGGAAATCTTGTTCATTTGCATCTACCGAAATTGCTATAATTTCCAGCTTGTCGCGAGTTGTTGAATTATAAAACTCTTGTAACACAGGCATTATCTCTATGCAATGAGGACACCAACTTGCCCAGAAAACTAAAATTGTTTTTTCTGAGTCTATTTCACTTAGTGTGACCGTTTTGCCTTTAATGTCCTTTACATAAAAATCAGGAGCAATCTTACCAATCGATAGTTTTCTTATTAATTCCAATTTATTTTCCAGTTCTGCCTTACGCTCTGAGTTTACACAAAGTTCGTCCAGTTGACTTTGTTCGGCAATATGTTCCAATCCACGCTCAAATCCTATTGTTTCAAAACCTTTGATAAGAAATTCAACCACCGCTTCATAAACTTGCTGCTCGACAACTGCTTTTGTAAGTACAGAGTCAACAGCAATTATCAGTCTGTCTTCGAGTTGTTGCTGTGTTAGTCCCGGACGTTGGTGTAACGATAAATATTTAACAATTTTAGATGTTAAAGTATTACTTCTTAAAATCAGTGTATCCGTAAAATCAGTATTGTCAAAATGATGCTTTATGAGATATTCTTGCTTTTCCAGATCGTTCAGTTCGGAAGGAGCAAAGTTTGGTTTGTCAACCAGTATTAATCTTGAAGCAAAAGTTTTAGGGTTGTTTTTTACAAGTTCCATCGACCGGTTTGTAATAAGGTCTTGAAGTTGCTGATATTTTGTTTTACTAATTGTAAAATAGTCATCATCAGGAGGATAGTTAACAAGAATTGATTCAATAACTTCCATCTTGTATTGGTTGAGGGCCTTTAAGTAAAGATAATCGTACCAAATCAGGTTTTCGACCGACTCAATTATTTGCACATTGCCATCATTTCCTGTTCCACTGCTAATAAATCTTATGTTTTCTTTATTGTAAAGTATCTCAATAACTTGATTTGGACCTGCTGTTATTGCATACATTCCCACAGGGAAATCTTTCTTTAATGTAAATTCAAAAGACCCATCAATTGAACTAAATGCAGTATCAATAATTTTTTGTTTTTCTCCTAAAATGCTCATCAGATAAACATTAGATAGATTGTACCCACTAACTGTTCCGTTAATCGAGAAAGTTTGTGAAATTAAGTTGCCTGAAAATAATAGTAGAAAGATGAATACAAAAATATTTCTCATTTGAAATGCTTTAAAACTTTAGTTTGCAAATATAAAGTTTTAGTTATGGGTTTTTTAATCGATTAGTTATGTAAGCCTTGATTGTTTTTAATTAAAACCATAACTTTGCTGTTTCAAACATCAATCAACATTGTATCCATTATGAAAAAGATAATCCCTTTGGTTTCTTCCGGTTTAATGATTTTGTTTTTTGTAATGTTGAGTTTTAATTTGCAAGCTCAGGTTCCGACCACTCAGGACTGTCTTGGTGCAATAGCTGTTTGCGATTATATTTATGTTGAAGAATATACGGCTAGCGGAGAAGGTAATTATCCCAATGAAATACCCTCAGGACAAAGTTGCCCAAACCATTGTATGGATGGAGAAAAAAATACAAGGTGGTATACCTGGACCGTTATTGAATCGGGAGATTTATCGTTGACCATAACACCGGCTACTGCATCAGATGATTACGATTGGGCTGTTTTTGATTTGACAGATATGGACTGTGAGGATATCTATTCAAGTCCTCAGCAAATGCTTTCAAGTTGTAATGCTGCCGGAGGGGCAGGATTTCATGGAGCAACAGGAATTAATACACCCAACGGAGGGACTTTAAACTGTAATGGAGCAGGAAATACTAATAAGTGGAATATAAATCTTCCTGTTTACGAAGGCGAGAGTTATACCTTGGTTGTAAGCGACTGGACTCAGAGTCCGGGTGGTTATACCCTTGACTTTTCAGCTTCATCAGCAGTAATTCTTGATGACCGTGATCCTTATATTGCTTATATCGCAAGTGACGAAATTACAGCATGTGGAACAAACGAACTTGCAATTGTATTCAATGAAAATGTTAAGTGCAGTTCGGTGCAATATGGTGATTTTTTACTTAGTGGACCAGGTGGCCCATACGTTATCGATAGTGTTTTCGGACAAACTTGCAGCATTGGTGGAAATAATGAAAAAGATTATATCCTTTATTTCACACCTCCTATTTATCAACCTGGCGATTTTGAACTTGAGATTAGGCAGTTTAGTTTTATTTCCGATGCCTGTAATAATTATGCTGATCCGGAAATTTATCCTTTTATTATAGACCTTGATGCTCCAACTGCCAGTGCAGGCGATGATATTGATATTGCCTATGCGGCAACTGCTACATTAGATGGAAGTGCATACGGTGGTTCAGGTAATTACGCATACCATTGGGAACCAGTCGATTTATTAGTTGATCCAAATATTCAGAATCCTACAACAGTTAGTCTTACGGTTAGTACCGAATTTATTCTTGAAGTAGATGACAATGTTTCGGCTTGCAAAAGCGAAGATACTATGAGTGTAAATGTTGTTGGAGGTCCTTTGTCGCTAAGTGCCAGTGTCGACAATCCAATAATTTGTTTGGGTGAAATTGTTAACCTGAGTTCATTTCCTGATGGAGGAGGAGGTAATTATACTTATTCCTGGTCTTCTGTGCCTGAAGGTTTTACTTCAACGCAACAAAACCCATCGGATTACCCAAATCAAGATATAACTTACACCGTTGAAGTAACCGATGGTTACACAACCCTTGAAGCAAGTGTAAGTGTTATTGTAAATCCAAATCCATTTGCAGAGGCTGGCGAGGATATCGAAATAAACCTTGGAGAAACTACTTCTCTTAATGGCGAAGCCTCCGGGGGCTCGGGGAGTTACATTTATCAATGGGAGCCTGCCAGTTGGCTGGAACAAAATAATATTGCTAATCCTACTACTTTATTGTTGCCTGAAACCACAACATTTACTCTTTTGGTTACAGATAATACTACAGGCTGTGCGGGTGAGACTGATAATATGCATGTTATTGTTTCATCAGAAGACCTAATGGCAAGTCCTTTTGCCGAACCGGCTCAGGTCTGCTTTGGACAGTCAACAATAATTTCCACATTGGCTTCAGGAGGTGGCGGTGGCAATGAATACGAATGGACAGCAGAGCCGGGAGGCTTTGTTACCAATGAAAGTGTATTCGAGGTTAGCCCAGAAGTAACAACAATTTACACACTTCATTTGAGCGATCAGTTTGGAAATGAATTTACAGGTAGTATTGAGGTTGTGGTTAACCCTCTGCCTATTGTTGATCTAGTAAAAAACTATCCCATTTATGGCACTGATAGTATTAAGGTTTGTGTTCGTGATTCAGTTTTGTTAGATGCAGGATTTAATGACGATCCGGAAGGGACTGAGTATTTTTGGAAAAGTGAAAACTATGTAAATAGGTATTTGAAAGTGCTTACAAATGGTAGTTGGATCGATTTCCAGACTCATAAGGTTTTGGTAACTCATGGCATTACCCAATGTGTTGATAGCGGACAAATAACAATAATCTTTGACTTTAACGAATGTGAGATTTCAGTTCCGGAAACAGAAGTTGGACTTGAAGAGGCTATTTCTATTTTGCCAAACCCAAATAATGGCAACTTCACAATGAGTTTTAGTAAAAATGTAAGCAATTTAAGTTTGAAGGTTTACGATATTAGAGGAAGTGTAATGTATGAGACACTACTGGAAGGAAATTATGGTGCAAACCAGAATCGCAAAATTTCAACGGGGATAAATGATAAAGGTGTTTATCTGGTTGTTTTGCAAACCGGTGGTGAATGGTATTTGCAGAAGATGGTTATAAATTAGCAAAATGTAAAAGGGTTTATTAAATTTTTTGTGACAAAGAATTAATACATGGAAGACTCAAAGAAAGTACAGAGGAAAGATATTTTAAAAAAATCGTTTTATGAGGATGAACTGGAAAGGCTTCAGGTTGAACTTGTGAAACTTCAGGTGTGGATAAAAGACAAAGGCTTAAAGGTTGTTGTAATTTTTGAAGGTCGTGATGCTGCTGGAAAAGGTGGTGTTATAAAACGAATTACCGAAAGATTGAATCCCAGGATTTGTCGTGTTGTTGCCCTTGGTACACCCACCGAAAAAGAAACAACTCAGTGGTATTTTCAGCGCTACGTTTCACATTTACCTTCTGCCGGTGAAATGGTATTATTTGATCGCTCTTGGTACAATAGGGCAGGAGTGGAGAGGGTAATGGGTTTTTGTAGCGATGATGAGTATTGGGAATTTCTTCGTTCGTGCCCAAATTTTGAGCGTATGCTGATACGTTCTGGTATTATTCTTTTAAAATATTGGTTCTCAGTTAGTGAAGATGAACAGGAGAAACGATTTCAGGCACGTCTTCTGGATCCAACGAAAAGGTGGAAATTAAGTGATATGGATTTGCAATCGCGTGAGAAATGGGTTGAATATTCAAAGGCAAAAGATGAAATGCTCTCATATACCGATACTAAACTTTCGCCTTGGTTTGTAGTGGATGCCGATAGTAAAAGGAAAGCACGTTTAAATACTATTCATCATATTTTATCAAAAATCCCTTTCAAAGACTTAACTCCTGAGCCTATTAAATTATCTGAAAGAAAACATTCAATGGGATACGTTAGACCTCCAATGCAGGAGCAGACGTTTGT
>JAOZNY010000119.1:0-4392 GCA_029933565.1 Bacteroidales bacterium | reverse complement strand
AAACCATGCGAATGTTCGTGCAACATCAAAACAGGCATAAACCATTTTGCAGGCAGAAAATTATCAATTATAAGTCCAAAAGCAAGTGAGCCAGCAATAATGGAAAACAGATAGGCAAACAATGTTTTCTTTCCAAGATTATTTCCCACAACTGAAATTGTAGCAGCATTTGTGGCAGGTCCAGCCATTAGAAATACCAGAAGGGCTCCGGGTGAAATTCCTTTCATTAAAAGTACGGCAGCAATAGGTACAGAGGCTGTTGCGCAGACGTAAAGTGGAATGCTTGCAACCAACATTATTAACATTCCATAAAAGCCATTGAGTTTAAATTCGGTGAAGAAGTTGTTGGGTAAAAGTACCGATATTAGTGCTGCTATTAGTAAGCCAATAATTAGCCATTTAGCAATGTCCATCAGCATTTCAATAAAAGCATAATGAAACACTTTGCCCAATGATTTTTTCTGTTTGGGTAAATTTATTGTTTTTGGTTTTGTCGATTCAGGTTTTTTTAAATCATTTTTTTCCAAACGGTTTGTGATAATGCCACCGGTAAGCCCTGTAATTAAAGCGGCAATGGGTCGTATAATTGCTAAAGGTAACCCAAGCATCGACCAGGTTACCAATATTGAATCGACACCAGTTTGAGGTGTTGATATTAAAAATGAAACTGAGGAACCTTTTGATGCGCCATTTTTGTATAAAGATATTCCAGCTGGTAAAACACCACATGAGCAAAGGGGTAAGGGTATTCCAAGTAAACTTGCATTTAATACTGACTTGAAACTGCTTTTGCCCAGATATTTGTTCATCATTCCCTGAGGAAGAAAAACCTTTAAAATGCCGGCAAACAAAAATCCTAATAAAAGGTAGGGAGCCATGTCAACGGATAAATCCCACAGTGCCTGAAAATATTTGATAGTGAATTCCATTTGCATGTCAAAATTAAACATTAATAATGATTGCAAGTATAATTGGAGGTTTTTAAGAAGAAATTAACTTATTGGTTACTGTTGTTTCTGTTGCTGCTATGGTTTCTATTGCTTCTGTTGTTTCTGTTGTTGACTAGTACCATTAGCAGCCATAGTAACCATAGTGACAGTAAAACAACAAATTAGGATTTTATGTACGAAACAATATTATCAAGGTCAAAACGGTTTCCGGCATTTATCTTTTTCACACCCAATGCATCTTTCGCTTTTCCTGACTTTTTGTAAGAATCCCAAATGTGATTTATGTACCATTCCGGAGATTCGCCCCAGCGCTTATCTCTTAGTTTCCTCTGTTTGAAAACATCCTTGTCAATATAGAGAAATAATTTCTTTTCATAAAGTTTACTCAACTCATTATGATAAAAGGCGAACAGTCCTTCAGAGATTACAATGTCATTGTTTTGGCTTTCTCTTTTAACGGCCTCTAAAAACATCTTGTGGTTTATTGATGTTGGGCATTCCCAGTCGGTAAGTCCATTGAATTTTGGAATTTTGTGTTCAGCAATTATAAAATCATCCTGACAAAGTATCTTCACTTTAAAATCCTGTTCCAACTCTATTTTTAAAAGATTGGCTAAACTAGATTTGCCTGCATTGCTTACTCCTCCAATACCAATTATCATTTTTCTTTTATTAGTCGTTTGCTTTATTTTTAAGAAGGGGTACGAACCGGAAACTACCGAAGTTTTCGCTACTAATCTCACCATTTTTATGTTTCGTAATTTTCATCATCGACTGCACTCCTCCTTCTCCCAGTGGAACTACTAATATTCCACCTGGTTTTAGTTGATCCAGGAGTGCCTCGGCAATATCAGGTGCTGCAGCGGTTATTAGAATTCTGTCGTAGGGTGCAAATGCCTTTACGCCTTTATTTCCATCTCCATAAAAAAGTTTGGCTTTATAGCCTAGTTCATTTAAAAACAACTTAGTCCTTGTAAATAATTTCTTCTGGCGTTCAACACTAAAAATTTTCGCTCCCATTTCTTCCAATACACATGCCTGATAACCCGATCCGGTTCCAATTTCCAGAACCTTAAGCCCTTTTCTTATTTCCAATAGTTCGCTTTGAAAAGCAACGGTGTAAGGTTGTGAGATAGTTTGTCCTGATCCAATTGGAAAGGGTTTGTCTTCGTATGCAAACTCAAGGAAAGAAGAGTCTAAAAATGAGTGGCGAGGAATAGTATTGATGGCTTCAAGTACTTTTTCATCTTTTATGCCTTTGCGGCGAATGCTGTCAACAAGCCTTTGGCGCATTCCTTTATGCCTATACGAATCTATCATTAAATACTATAAAAACATTTATCATTTGTAATTAATTATCGGCTAAAATAACAATTATGATTGCAATAAAAATTACCTTTGCGCAAATTTTTTAGACATGATAAAAATAGGAGTTCTTGGTGCAGGTCACCTCGGAAAAATTCATTTAAAGTGCATTCAGCAAATACCTGATTACGAACTAGTTGGATTTTATGATCCAGATAATGAGAAAGCCAAAGCAGTTGCCGACGAACTTGGTTTGAAGAGGTTTGATGATGCTTCATCTTTAATTGACGTATCTGATGTTGTGGATATTGTAACGCCAACTATATCACATTTCGATTGTGCTGTTGAGGCGATCAAAAAGTCGAAGCATGTTTTTATTGAAAAACCAATAGCCGCTACTCCACAGGAAGCATTAAAATTGATGGATCTGGCAGCAGAAGCTGATGTAAAGGTTCAGGTTGGTCATGTTGAGAGATTTAATCCTGCGTTTATTTCGGCAAAAGATGATCTTAATAAACCAATGTTTATTGAAGCTCACCGGCTGGCTGAATTTAACCCAAGAGGTACTGATGTGCCGGTAGTCCTGGATCTAATGATTCACGATATTGATATTGTTATGAGTGTTGTAAAATCAAATATCCGACGTGTGTATGCCAGTGGTGTAAATGTGGTAAGCGATACTCCTGATATCGCAAATGCCAGATTGGAATTTGATAATGGTGCAGTTGCTAATTTAACCGCCAGTAGAATTTCTTTGAAAAATATGCGAAAGACCCGTTTCTTTCAGCGTGATGCTTACATTACTGTCGATTTTCTGGAAAAGGTATCAGAGGTGGTGAAGATGAATGAACTGGATGAAATTCCGGAAGACCCGTTTGCATTGATCCTTGATTTGGGAGAAAACAAAAAGAAAAGACAAATAGTTTTTAATAAACCTGAGGTGAAGGAGATTAATGCAATTGTTGAGGAATTGAGAAGTTTTAAAGATGCAATTGTAAATAATAGCACACCAGCAGTGTCAATTGAAGATGGCTATAATGCACTCAATGTTGCGCAAATGATTCTTGATAGAATTTATGAGAACGCAAATAAGATTTAATAAAATATTAACATTAACAATAACAAAATATTTTCACCGTTACTGAAATAAGACCAAAGGATAATTTGACCAAATTTTTATTTTTATATCGTTGTTTTTTCTTCTTATCAATAGTATTCACTATTACTTTTAGTTCGTGCACAAAATTTGAAGGTAACCAAACCATTCCTGCCTATCTTAAAATTGATACTGTTTTTCAGCATACTGATTATGGCAATGAGGGTGAAGACTCACATGAAATTACAGATGTTTGGATTTATGTTGATGATCAGCAAATAGGTGTGTTTGAAATTCCGGCAGAATTTCCCGTATTGGCAATGGGGAAACATAAACTTGAAATAAGACCGGGCATAAAGGTAAATGGTATTTCAAGTACGCGAGCACCTTATCCACTTCTTAAACCAATAGTATTTGAAAGTTTTGATTTTCATCCTGATAGTGTTCAAAAATTGAATAATCTTACTTTTAAGTATTATGAAAATGCAACTTTTGCATGGATAGAGGATTTTGAAAATAGTAGCCTTACCATTCAAGAGATAAGCAATAGTGACACAGTTATTCAACGGACCAGTCCGGCAAATAATCCTGAAGCTTATTTAAGTAGTACTTCAAATTATTCAGGACAGATTAATGTAACAGAAGAAAAGCATTATTATAATGCATGGTCGTTTTTCTCATACGTACTTCCCAAAAATGAATCGCCAGTAATACTTGAACTGGATTTTAAAACTGACACCTATCTTTCAGTTGGTTTGATTGTTTATTCCTATGGAGGCTATGAACTAAAACCATTAGTTATTCTTAATCATTCAGAAGAGTGGAATCATATTTATATAAATCTAACACCTACAGTTAACCAATTTCCCGATGCCATTGACTTTAAAGTTCATTTTGAAGGAAATTTGGAAATTGGTAGCAGTAAATCAAATATTTATCTTGATAATATTAAGTTAATTTACAGAGATAATAATTAGTATGAATAGAAGGTTACAAGTAACGAAATATGTAGTCCTCGATTGGCTTGCGGCTTTAATAGCC
>JAOZNY010000350.1 GCA_029933565.1 Bacteroidales bacterium | reverse complement strand
ATAGTCTGGGCGATTCCACCTAATGAAATACTAACTGTAAAAACAATAATTAATGTAATTCTAGTAATTCTTTTGATCATTTTTTAAATTTTTTAATGTAATTAATCTGAGTAAATTAGGGCGGCAAAAGTAATATTAATATTTGTCTTTTTTTAAACACATACAAAGAACAAAATACTTGAAGGTCCAAATCAGCATAAATACTCTTTAGAAATCCGAAGGAAAAAACCCATTTTGAGATTCATCTTCATCATAAATTAACAAATATTCCAGATAATAAACTACCTACATATTTATTTTGAATTTGAATACGTGAACTAACTGTGCTGCAAATTGAAATCTTTTTCAAATTAATCCAAATACCAAAGAATAAATTTTCCAATCAAAACTGATATTTTTTTACTTCGAAGTAAAAAATATCATAAAACATATATGTTATTTAAAATGTATATATTTGCCATGTCAAATTTATATACTTTATGAAAAGTCCAAGAGAAAAATCAATTGGTGCACAAATGGCAATAGCCCTGCAATTGATGAAAAGAACAAATCATCACGCCTTAGTTGAAGCAGGTTACAAAATTACCATGGAACAACTGGCTATTCTGGAAATGCTAAGTTTTCATGGTGATATGAATATGACACAATTATCATCAAAGACCTGGAAACAAAATGCCAATATTACAAGGATAGTCGATAAACTTGAAAAACAAAAACTAGTTGTGAGAAGGTCTGTTGAAGGTGACAGACGGGCCTATTTACTTAGTATTACTGAAGAAGGGAAAGAACTTTTCAATAAGGTTATTCCCATTATTGTAAAAAATCATAAAGAAATCACCTCATGCCTAACTAAAGAAGAGGAAACCATCACCATCATTTCTATGATAAAAATCATAAATCACTTGTCTGAACTCTAAATTTTTTATATATATATTTGCCATGTTAAATTTTTATATGTTTAATTTACATACAATAATCATGAAAAAATCATTACTAATTATTTTACTTGTTGCATTTATGTTTGGCTGCAACAATCAATCGCAGGAAAACACATCTTCTGCTAACGACAACGAAACCCAAAATAGCGAAGTTGATAATTCAAAAATCGGGCGCAAAAATTTTGCCGTGGTTTGGAACTGGAAGTTCAGCGACAAGCAAATGTTAGATGATTATCTCTTAACAATATCCTCAGAAATGGAAAAACTCTGGAAAGATGACATTATTGAAAATGTTTATTTCCAATCGGATGCTGAAATGGCCTCCGGTTATTTCCCTAACATTTCCTGTTTTGTAAAAGCCCAATCGCTGGATGAGGCCAAGGCTACTTTAAACAACCTAACACTTGTTAAAAACGGCTTAGCCAATTACAAAATTTATCCTGTTGGCATGAAATGGCTTGGACGTGAAACTAAAGTAATTAAGTCCAAAGGTTTAGGCAAATCGTTTGTTGCTGTTTGGTCAGAATTAGAAACTATAAGTGCTGCCAATGATGGTGATATTATTGTTGCTCAGGCAGATTCAATTATGAGTCTTTGGAGAAAAGGCATAATTGAAAATGTGTACTTCGATGTTGAAGGTACTCAATCAGCAAACGATGTAACCGACTTCGTGTTCTTTGTAAACACTGACACAGAAAAAGAAGCAAAAGAGATTTGTGATAATCTTCCATTTAGCATTGAGGGCAAAGCATCTTACAAAATAAAAGAAGTAGGAGTGTTTTGGTTGGGTAAGCATCAATAAAAAAAAGAAGGAATGCTTAAATGCGAAAATCAATTTAGGCATTCAATCATTTACGCATTTAATCATTAAATAAAGAGATATGAGAACTATTAAACAGGAATACTATTTTCCATTGATTATTGCAATTCACTTTGTATTATGGTGGGTAGCTTTAACGCTTTACCAGGGCGCTTACGAATACACATCGATGCATATTGTTGGTGAAGTGTTTTCATCATGGGCAGTAACAGTATTTGCTGCTAACTTCTTAATGGCCACCCGTGCAAAATGGATAGAGCGCATGTTTGGTGGACTTGACAAAATGTATATGATTCATCGACGGGCGGGAGTTATTGGCTTCACTCTTTTAGTGTTACATTTTATTGTTGTTCCACGCGATCCGGTTTTTACAATTGGCAAACCCATGGGGTTTTATGCTCTGGTCTTAATACTAATAGGTGTTATTGTTTCTGCTGTTCCATATTTTAAGCGAATTTTCAAATACAATAAATGGCTAAATTTTCACAAACTAATGGGGCTTTTCTACATCCTTGGAATTGCACACGCCATAAATGTACCTACTCTCACAAGCCAACTTCCAATTGTTAGGACTTATGTTTTCGGAATGGCATTTATTGGAATTCTTGCATGGTTTTACAAAGCCTTTT
>JAOZNY010000349.1 GCA_029933565.1 Bacteroidales bacterium | reverse complement strand
TTATTTTAACAGTTCCAACATTTTAGATCCAATGTCGGCTGGAGAATCAACTACATGAATTCCACAATCCCTAAGTATTTCTTTTTTGGCTTCGGCTGTATCAGACTTACCTCCAATAATTGCACCTGCGTGTCCCATTGTACGTCCCGGAGGCGCTGTAGCACCTGCAATAAAACTAACAATTGGCTTGGTACCATTCTCTTTAATCCAATAAGCAGCATCGGCTTCCATATTTCCACCAATTTCGCCAATCATAACAATTCCTTCAGTTTCAGGATCATTCATAAACAACTCAACAGCATCTTTAGTAGTTGTTCCAATAATTGGGTCGCCACCAATTCCGAGAGCAGTTGTTTGTCCTAAACCTACTTTTGTCAACTGGTCAACAGCTTCGTAAGTAAGGGTTCCTGAGCGGGAAACAATTCCCACACGGCCTTTTTCGTGAATAAAGCCAGGCATAATTCCTACCTTAGCTTCACCAGGTGTAATAACTCCCGGACAGTTAGGACCAACCAGTCTTGAATTTCTTCCTTTAAGATATTCTTTAACCTTTACCATATCCTCGGTTGGAATACCTTCGGTAATACAAACAATAACACCAATTCCTGCTTCAGCAGCTTCCATAATTGCATCGCTGGCAAAAGCCGGCGGAACAAAAATTATCGAAACATTTGCCCCTGCCTTATCAACAGCATCTTTAACTGTATTGAAAACAGGTTTTCCTAAATGTTCCTGGCCACCTTTGCCTGGAGTAACGCCTCCTACAACATTGGTTCCGTAATCTATCATTTGCCCTGCATGGAAAGTTCCCTCACCACCGGTAAATCCTTGTACTACTACTTTCGAATCTTTGTTAACTAAAACACTCATAATTCAATTCTATTTAAGCCATTTTTTAAAAAAGCCAAAGGTAATAGGTTTTATTAAATATTATTTACATTTGATATTTATTTGTGTTATTTATCAAACTTTATAAATAAGGCTATGACAAACTATCAATCAATGATTTACAAGAATGATACTATTTGTGCAATTGCAAGTCCTGCAGGTTCTGGTGCAATCTCAATTATTCGATTATCGGGTAAGGATAGTTTGAAAATTGCCCTTAAACATTTTCAGCCAAAAAATAAGGCAATTAAATCAGCAAACATTAAAAGCCACCATTTGTATTTTGGAAATTTCATTGATGAAGAAAAAATTATTGATGAAGTTCTGTTGAGTTATTTCAAAGGTCCCAATTCTTATACTGCAGAGGATGTAGTTGAAATAAGTTGTCATGGCTCTACCTACGTTCAACAGTTGATTATTGAAACATTTCTTGATGCAGGGGCACGAATGGCCGATGCAGGAGAATTTACGATGCGTGCTTTTTACAATGGCAAAATGGATTTAAGTCAGGCTGAGGGTGTTGCCGACTTAATTGCCAGCGAGAGCAAAACGGCCCATCATCTGGCTATGAACCAAATGCGTGGGGGATTTTCGGAAAAGATTAAACAACTCCGTACCGAACTCTTAAATTTCACAAGCCTTATTGAACTGGAACTGGATTTTGCCGAAGAAGATCTTGAGTTTGCCGACAGAGAAAAATTTTTCAAATTAATTGAAAATCTGAAAAGTGAACTCATCAAACTTATTGAATCCTTCAAACTTGGTAATGTTCTGAAAAAGGGAATCCCGGTAGCAATAATTGGAAAGCCAAACGCAGGCAAATCAACACTTTTAAATGCTTTGCTTAACGAAGAAAAAGCAATAGTTTCTGAAATCCCCGGAACCACCCGCGACAGCATTGAGGATACCATTGTAATTGATGGTTACACATTTAGGTTTATCGATACCGCCGGACTTAGATTGTCAACCGATACAATTGAGAAACTAGGTATTGAAAGGACTTACGAGAAGATAAAGCAAGCAAGCCTCATACTTTATATTTGTGATATTTCGGAGGTTAATCGAAAAAATATTGATGAGGTTTTTGATGAATTCAGAAACTATATCGAAGATAAAGACAAGCATTTTATTTTTGTTGCCAACAAGATTGACGAACTGGAAAATATCCCTCCACACCTTAAGGAGATGCTTGAGCACGAAACTGTTTTTGTTTCTGCCAAACGTAAAGAGAACATCCATTTATTGGCAAGTACTCTAGTTGCAAAAGTTAAAGATAAAAATATATCAGACGATATAATTGTAAGTAATTCACGGCATTACGATGCCTTAAACAAATCACTTGACTCGCTTCTTGCAGTTGAGCAAGGATTTAAAAACCAAGTCCCCACCGACCTTATCTCCATCGATATTCGTGAGACCCTCCACCACCTTGGAACCATAACAGGTGAGATTACCAATAACGAGGTTTTGGGTAATATTTTTGGTAAGTTCTGTGTGGGAAA